>JACCTF010000675.1 GCA_013812565.1 Pyrinomonadaceae bacterium
TTTCATCCAGTACGCGGAGTCGGGCGAGGGCATACTCGCGTTGACACACACGGAAGTTCCCCCAGAGTTTGAGGGGCGCGGGGTCGGCAGCCGACTGGTCAAGGGTACGTTCGAGATTGTTCAGGCGGAAGGGTTGAAGATACTGCCGATGTGCTCATTCGTCGCCACCTATCTGCGTCGCCACCCTGAATATCAGCAGCTTGTGGCGAGCGAGTAAATACTCACCGCCCTATCCCGACGATAAGCATCATTTTCTGATCAGCGCCAAACGCGACGTTTCTGCGGCGAGAAGGTTCTTTAACAGATAATGCGAGCCGGTAATTTGATCAACGCCTTCGCTCGCCCGTCAGCAATCTTTGCAACGCAGACCCTCGCTTGTTACTCATGCGGTTTTTCGGGTTGAAATCTTCTCACAGTGAAGCAACTCTCAACAAATAACTCAACACTCAGTGGTGCCGCTTCAGCGCGTCAGGATTCGGAGTCGCGCCGTTTCGACCACCATATGGCGACCGGCTTCTACCACAAGTCTGTCTCTGAGGAGACGCGTCGTGCATACCGCCGCGCCGTTACCGACTTCTTCCAGTTCGTTGAAGGCATCCACCCCACGCTTGTCACCACGGAACATGTTCTCTTATGGCGTGATCATCTGCGTGCAAAGAAGAAACGAGCGGCGACCATCGCCTTCAGCCTCTCTGTAGTGCGCGGCTTCTTCGAGTATTTGAAAGCGGCAGGAATCATCAGGCTCAATCCAGCCTCGACCAAGCTGGTGGCGCCGCCGGAAGTACCCGCCGAACCCGCCGCCAGAGCACTGACGCCGAAGGAAGTGCGTCACTTACTTTCCGGACCCGATCGCTCGAAGTCGCAGGGAGCACGCGACTACGCGCTATTGCTGCTGTTGCTGCGATTGGGCGTGCGAGTCTCGGAAGCATGTTCCTTGAAGACCTCATCTATTAAGTGGAGCCACGGTCGGTGGATCGTGAAGTTCAAAGTTAAAGGGGGCAGGGAACGGACGCTGCCGTTGCCGACAGAAGTGAAGAAGGCGATTGATGAATATGTGAAGCTGGACGGCAAGCGCCGAGCGAGTCTGCACTCGGATGGTGAGGACTCATTCCTGTTCCAGCCACATACGAACTATCGAACGCTGGTTTTCGATAAAGGGCTATCAATGCGGACTGTGTGGAACATCGTCGCGCGATGGGCAAATTACTCAGGCGTCGGCAAGCTCTCACCACACGACCTGCGCCGCACGGTGATTACCAAAGCGCTTGATCAAGGGCTTTCTTACCGACAGGTGCAGATGATGAGCGGGCACAAAGACCCGAAGACCGTGATGAGGTACGACCCAGGCCGCGAGAACCTAGATCAGAATGCGGTGAACTTCATCGACTACTCGGAAACGTGAGACGTGCAGGACCATAAGGTTATGGAAGCACCCCACCGCTTCAGGACATGCGAAGCGTCGTCGCCCTAATTTGAGATCCAACCTCAACGCCCGCGCTATTCGACACAACCCGGACTCGATCAAATAATTACCGAGTGTCTTCACCGGAATACAGATTCAACATTCGGCATCCGAAAAATCGCACGCTTGATCCGCCCGCCTATCAATAAGCGAGCTGTTATAGTATCCTCAAACCCTCCTCATAAATATCCGCCCCCGTCCATCAAGAGTCCGGACCCACCATCAACCGCAGTCTTACCAGAAATGAGTAATTAAAGTGGTACAACCAGCAACCGCGACTATCCCGCAACGCGAGCGCCGCGAAGACGGCACCCGCTATCAATTCAGTTTTCCCGTGAAAGCTGTTTGGCAGTCTCAAATAAACTCTCAAACAAACACGCAAAACAACGCATGGGCAAGTGATGGGAAAACCATCTGGGAAAATGAAGTCATGAGTCTCGGCCATACTGAAAACGTCGGCCCTGCCGGAGCGCTCATACACTTCAAGGAACTGCCGCCGGTCGGCGCGCACGTTTCGATAGAAGTAACCGAAGCGAGTGAAGGTACGGTCAGGGTCGAGGCCGAAGTGATTCGGGTCATCCACAACCCGGATCAACCGCTGGCGGCGCTCGCCGTCACCGCTAACGTTCACGGATGGCAAACGCTGGTGTGGGAGGTGGCGCGCCGCCGGACCATAGCCGAGATGGAAAAACCGCCGGAAGATGAAGACAATTTTTTCAAGTGGTGAACTGCAAGCAACAAGCAGCCACTGGGGTCTATGATCCCGACCGTCTGCGACTCTCCGAGCTGCGCTACCGGCGGCTTTTTGAGACCGCGCGCGGCGGGATGCTTATCCTGTATCACACCACACGAAAGATCACCGCCGCCGCAAGCTTATTGTTGGCTCGACTTTATCCATTTTGGGACGTTCAAAAAGTCTCGCTCATAATCTGGACGCTAAGTCTTTTGTTTACCTTGCCTGTTTCCTAAATGGATAAAGTCGAACTCAGACATCAAAGTTCAGCTCTGACACTTCCTCACACAATGCCGCTGACTACAAAGCGCGGCGCTTTAGTTGCTCGACGATGTAATCCGACGCACGAGCTGCCAACGCGCCGATTGTCAAGGTCGGCGCGTACCCGCCGGAAGTGACGAAGCTACTACCATCGACCACGAAGATGTTGGGCACATCATGCGACTGGTTGAACTTGTTCAGCACGCTCTTCTTCGGATCATCGCCCATCCGGCATGTCCCCATCTCGTGAATGATCGACCCCGGCGGCATCAGGCTGGTTGAGACATTTTGAATCTCTGCGCCCAGTGCATGAAACAGCTCCAGGAGATTCTCCGCTGCATCTTTACCCATCTCGCGTTCGTTGTCGCTGAACTCGCAGTGAATCTTTAACACTGGAATCCCCCATGCATCGACCACTTCTCGATCAATCTCTACGTGATTCTCCCAGCGGGCCAGCATCTCACCGCGCAGGTTGAAACCGATTGGCGCCGTGTAGTAGCGCCGTACCTGCTGCTTGAACTCGGAGCCGAACCCACCCATCGAGCGAGCGAACCCGGGGAACATGGAGGCGCCTGACCAACCCTCGTGAGTGTAGGAGCGTATGAACTTCGGATGGCGAGAGGTGATGTTGCGGTACGGCACGATCTCGACGCTGGCCTGTTTGCCATCCTCGTTAACCGGCTCGCGGCCCATGAGGATGGGCAGGAAACCGCTGACCTCCGGGCCGCCGATGTCATCCATCAAGTAGCGTCCAAGGACGCCGCTCGAATTGCCGATGCCGTGCGGCCAAAATCGTGAAACCGAGTTGAGCATGATCCGCGTGGATTCGAGAGCGGAAGCGCCGAGCACAATCACCCTGCCCCGGGCTTCATGGTGCCGGTGTGTGAGCCGGTCAACAAAAAGGATTCCCCGCGCCTTTCCGTTTGGATCGACGAGAATCTCGCGCACCACTGAATTCGGCCGCAGCGTCAAGCGCCCGGTGCGGGCAGCGGCCGGCAGCGTGTCCGAAACGGAATTCCACATCCCGCCCACGTCGCAGCCCCGGTCACACTCTCCGCAATAATGGCACACCCCTAGATCATTGATGCGCCGGGTACGCTGCGCGGTCCGTGCCGGGATCACTCGCATTCCCACCTTAGGCGCAAGCTTCTGGACAATCTTCTCCGCACAGGTCAAACCCATCGGCGGTAAGAACTTCCCGTCGGGCAGGTGGGGAATGTTCTCAGTAGTGCCATTGACGCCGACGAAACTCTCCACACGGTCGTAATAAGGAGCGAGTTCGGCGTAGGTGATCGGCCAATTATCGCCGTACCCGTCGTGGTCGGCCGCCTTTAAGTCCATATCGCTAAGCCGCTTGGCGTGGCGACCCCAGTGCAAGAGCTTCCCTCCGACGAAACGCGACCTCACCCATTGAAACGGCTTCCCGTGGGTAGTGACGTATGGATGTTCCGTATCTTTGACGTAGAGGTTGGAGGAATACTCGTTGGCGATCCACTGGTTCCAGTAAGATGTTCGCCTTCTCCCCGGCTTATCGAATCCGCGATAAGGCATCTCATACGGCCATACGTGGGAGGTGAAATCTCTGGTTGGTTCCAGGCGCGGTCCAGCCTCAAGCAGCAGGACGCTGAGTCCACCCTCCGTCAGCTCTTTAGCAGCCATGCCGCCTGCCGCTCCTGATCCGACCACAATCGCATCATAGATTTTCTTGGGATTCATCCGATGTCTCCTTCCACTCTGCTTTAGCAGCACTGTCAGGCGCAGCGTATTTAGGATAAGCAATGTTTGAGACGCCTAAGTTCGTGATTCTAGCACTGCGAACGAAGACCATCCTCGAAACACAACCATCGCTGCAAGCTCACGTACCTTCAAGCCGCAATAGTTTAGAGAGTTGCGATGAGAGAGTTATGAAATATGTATCGATCCTGTAAAATCTAATTTAGGTAGTAATACATCCCCAAGCAGGGGAAGCGAAAAATGGAGACAACGCAATGATTCTCGTAATGGGTGCAAGTGGCAATATCGGCAAGGAGGTTGTAAAGGGATTGTCGGCACGGGGGGCGCAGTTCCGTGCGGCCTTTCGTTCCGCTGAGCAAGCAATAGAAGCAGGAAAGAACGGCACAAAGGCGGTGATCCTCGACTACGCCAAACCGGAGACGCTCGAAGCGACGCTGCTGGGTGTTGAAAAAGTCTTCTTCGTCACCTCTCCTTTGCCGAACCTGGCTGAGCTTGAGGGCAACGTCGTCGATGCGACGCAAAGAGCCGGAATCAAGCATCTCGTCAAGTTATCTGTCTGTGGCGCTCCCGGTGAAGACTTCAAGTTTAGTCTTCCACACCGCGCGGTGGAGAAGAAGATCGAAGCATCGGGAATTCCCTACACCTTTCTCAGGCCCAACGGCTTCATGCAGAACATGCTCGCGAATGCCCCGACCATCAAAGGGCAGGGAGCTTTCTACCTTCCCTTTGATGATGCGCGTGTGAGTCAGATCGACGTGCGCGACATCGGGGCGGTCGCGGCCACGGTCCTGACGGAAGAAGGGCATGAAGGCAAGGCGTACGAACTGAGCGGGCCGGAGGCGCACTCGAACGCCGAACGCGCTGAGATTCTCTCTGAGGTTCTCGGCAAGACTGTCACATATGTCTCTCCACCGGACGCCGAGTGGAAAGCGATGGCAATGAGCTTCGGCATGCCGGAGTGGCAGGTGGATGGGATTATCGATCTAGCTCAATACTACAAAGCAGGGAAAGCTGAGCGCGTTTCGCCAAGAGTGAAGGAGGTTACGGGACAAGAGCCGATTCCATACCGCCGGTTTGTCGAAGACCACGCGCAAGCTTTTCGTTGAGCATCACGACTGCCCACAATGCCGTGGTAAGGTTAAATGAAAAATGCGACCAAAGAAGGAGAGGCAGAGAAATGAAGATGAACCATTCAGATCAAACAATACCCCGACGTGATTTCATCAAGCTGACCACTGGGTCAGTGACGGCAGCGTTTGTACCCGCAACGCTCAACTCCTCATTGATCTCCAAGACGAAGCAGATTCCAATCGGCGTACAGCTCTACTGCGTGCGCAAGGAGTTGGCTGAGGACATGCCCGGGACGATTTCGGCACTGGCAAAGATCGGCTTCGAGGGTGTCGAGTTTGCTGATTACTTCGGTCGTTCAGCCACCGAACTGCGCCGGATGCTTGATGACAATAAGCTGAAATGTTGCGGGACTCACATTCACTTGGAGACTCTCCTTGGAGACAAGTTGAGTGAGACGGTTGAGTTCAACCAGACGCTCGGTAACAAATACCTCATCGTTCGCTCGCTCAAGCAAGAGAGGCGCAGTACCAAGGAGACCTTTCTTAAAACCGCCGAACTCTTCAACGAGATCGCGGAGCGCCTCAAGCCCCACGGGATGCGTGTGGGTTACCACAATCATGATTACATCTTCGAAAAGTTCGATGGCGAAATGCTCTGGAACATTCTGGCTAACCATACCCGCAAAGATGTCATCCTGCAGCTCGACACAGGAAATGCTTCGGTAACAGGGGTGAGCATTGTTGAGCTTTTGCAACGCCATCCGGGAAGAACCGTCTCGATGCATGTGAAGCCGTACTCGAAGGCGAAGCCGAATGCTTTCTTGGGTGCGGATGAGCTGGACTGGAAGCAGATCTTGCGAATCTCTGAGAGCAGCGGCGGTATCGAATGGTATATCGTCGAATATGAGAGAGAGGCGTACCCGCCGCTCGAAGCCCTCAAAGCAAATCTAGCCATCCTGCGCAAGCTGCGGAAATAAGATTTAACCAGCCCGAGAAATTTGCCTGCTGGCAGAGCATCTTGTCATATATACAGCAGACAAGATGCTTCGCTAGGCTCCGGGTCACGATGATTCAATCAAATGCTTCGGGTTGGCGTAAGTGTCCGGATGTTGGCTGGGCGCAAATAACTCGCTTTTGTCGCAGGCATATTTCTCAAAGCAGGGGCGGTCGCTTTCCCTCGATGTTCAACCTGCAATAGTCAAGCAGGAACGGCGGATCATCATTCCTTGCTTCATCAGTGAGGCGGTTGATGAACTGCTCGCGCAAACTGTTTGTTGGAAGGCGCGTCAGGTGTACGTGTAAGATCACACTGGCGATGAACTCGGCATATGCTTCCGCGCTGCCGAGCACGGTCGGTGCCGGCTCTGAGTTCGTCTTGACATCCACGAATCCTGCCGTCAGCATCCGCTCCGCCGTCGTCACATCATCCGCATACTCCTTTGGTTCTCTCCATCCGGCGAAGTGTTGAGCATATGGCGCGGCTGCCATCAACACAGAGATGCGGCGGTAGAGGCGGGCGAGATTGCCTGCACCGCCACACTGCGCAACGACCCATCCTCCCGGCTTGAGACTGCCATAGAGACTAATAAATAGACGCGGATGATCTGTGATCCAGTGGAATACGGCGGTGCTGAAGATGCCGTCAACTGATTGGGAGAACGGCAGCGCCGCGAGGTCAGCGAGGATGAACTGCACCCGCGCTGCGAAGTGTGGCATAAGGTGCTCGCTCGCAATGTGGAGCATGTTCTTCGATCTGTCCACGGCCAATACGCGCCCGCCGGGCAATCGTCCGAGCAGTTCAGCCGTCAGCCGACCCGTGCCGCAGCCTGCATCCATGACGGTCTCATCACCCGAGAGCGGCAGACGCGCAAGCACCCTCTCTCCCCACGCAAACTGCGGATGTGAGACGCGATGGTACACAGTAGCATCCCACTCGACAGCAACTCTTGGAGGTAAGCTCGTCATACATGTCCTCTAATCAGCAGAGTCCAACTCCATATGTCTCAATAGCATTGGATCAGCGGATGACTCTTACGTAAAAAGAGATATAGTTACAAGATGATTCATAGTTCCTCGGCTGTGTTATTGATTTTCGACTTCTTCGACGATGACGGCAAACCAGAGCGCGTATGTTTTTCAAATCCCCTAGAGATTATCGTGGCTCATTCCGTTGACGAAGTGTGCACGGCTCTCCGGGCAGTGCAGCAGGCTGCCGATGATGGCTTCTATGCCGCCGGGTATGTCGCATACGAAGCCGCACACGCTTTTGATTCTGCATATGTCGCAGACCATGATGCCACGATGCCGTT
This sequence comes from Pyrinomonadaceae bacterium, assembly GCA_013812565.1. GTDB lineage: Bacteria > Acidobacteriota > Blastocatellia > Pyrinomonadales > Pyrinomonadaceae > JACCTF01. The sequence continues at coordinate 7,570 of JACCTF010000675.1, forward strand.
ACTCTGGTTTGGAATCTTCGATAAACCGATGGAGAACGGTCCCGTGCCGACACAGGGAAAATATCATCTATCGACCTGGATGCCTTCAGTAGACCGCAGCGTCTACAATCGCCGTGTAGAAACAGTGCGTGAGGCCATTGCGCGCGGTGATACCTATCAAGCCAACTACACCTTCAGGCTGCGTGCTCAATTCGAGGGCGATGATTTCGCTTTCTACAAACACCTTCACCGCTTGCAACGCACACGGTATGGAGCTTACCTCAACATCGGACGCTATCGCATTCTCTCTGTTTCTCCTGAACTGTTCTTTCGCCGTCAGGGATCACAAATCCTGACGCGTCCGATGAAGGGAACCGTCAGGCGTGGTCGCTGGTGCGAAGAGGATGACAGGCTGTCCGCATGGCTTGCGACATCGGAGAAAGATCGAGCCGAGAATGTGATGATTGTCGATCTCCTGCGCAACGATCTTGGTCGAATCGCCGAGATGGGTTCTGTGCAGACGCCAAGTCTCTTCGAGATCGAATGCTACCCGACTGTCTTTCAAATGACTTCCACCGTGACAGCCAAGATGCGGCCGGCTACGACGCTCGAAGAGATATTCGCCGCGCTCTTCCCGTGCGGATCTGTGACCGGGGCTCCCAAAATCAGCACCATGCGATTGATCAATTTGCTGGAAGATTCACCGCGCAACGTCTACTGCGGCGCCATCGGAGTCGTTAAGCCGCAGGGCTTGGCAACTTTCAATGTCGCCATCAGAACGGTGTTGATAGACACCCAAACCAGCATGGCCGAATATGGGGTCGGCGGCGGCATCACGTGGGAGTCCAGCACTGATGCTGAGTACAGGGAAGCTTTGTCCAAAGCCGCGCTCCTCACCGAACATCACACGATGTTTGATCTATTAGAAACAATGCTGCTGGAGGATGCCCGGTATCATTTATTGGAGGAGCATCTTGAACGCCTCGCGGCATCTGCAAAATACTTCGACGTTCCTCTATCCATCGAGAGTGTGCGCTGGAGCTTGGAAGAACACGCGAAACAAGTTCCTATTGAAAGACGCCGCGTCCGTCTCCTTGTTTCACAGGATGGAAGAGTGCGCATCGAAAGTGTGCCGTTGGATCCGCTTCCCTCACAACCTTTGACAGTTATGATGGCTCGAACGCCTGTGTCCACACACGACCGCTTTCTCTTTCACAAAACTACGCATCGTGCCGTCTATGACATTCATCGCGCTCAGTGCCCGACTGCTTTTGATGTTTTGCTGTGGAATGAGAAAGAGGAACTCACAGAGTTTACTACTGGAAACCTCGTGGTTGAGATGGATGGCGGTCGCTGGACGCCGCCTATCGAGAGCGGCCTGTTAGCAGGAACATTCCGCGCGAAACTGCTGCGGCTGGGTGAGATCAGCGAGCGCACGCTTACACACGTGGATATTGAGCGGGCGTCTCGATGCTGGTTGATAAATAGTGTCCGTGGTTGGATGGAAGTGTCGTTTGAAGGCAACAATTTGTCCGATGAAAGAAAGAGAAGCATTTCAACCGAGTTACAGAAGGGCCAGCTACAAAATCCCCTTGATTTAATCGGATGAAAAGATTAACGGTGTGATCCTGTTTAAGTATGGCAAAGGGTAATTTGCGAACAAGCTGCTTCGCATCAACTCTCGCCGAAAAAGTACCAGAGCACGAACGCGATAGCTGCAACGCCGCCGCTGACCACAAATATCTCCGTCGTATCCATTTTAACCTTCCGCAATTCTTACAGGGGCGCACGGAAGCCGCGCAACCTTAAACTGTTGGCGACGACTGAGACGCTTGAGAGCGACATCGCCGCGCTTGCGATCACGGGCGAGAGCAGCCAGCCCGTAAACGGATACAGCAACCCGGCGGCGACAGGGATGCCGATAATATTGTAGATGAACGCCCAGAAGAGATTCTGTTTGATGGTGGCGATAGTCGATTTAGAGAGCGCAATCGCCGTCACCACGCCGCGCAAGTCGCCGCGCAGGAGCGTGATGTCTGACGCTTCAATCGCCACATCCGTACCTGTCCCGATGGCAATGCCGACATCGGCTTGCGCCAGTGCCGGGGCATCGTTGATGCCGTCGCCGACCATGCCGACCGTTCTTCTCGCACCTTGCAGGCGCTTGATCTCATCGGCTTTGCCTTCGGGTAGAATCTCGGCGAGCACGCGCGTGATGCCCACTTGCTTTGCCACCGCCTCAGCCGTGCGCCGGTTGTCGCCCGTTATCATCACAACTTCGAGACCTTGCCGCTTCATCACTTCGACGGCTTCCTTAGATTCCGGCTTGATGACATCGGCTACCGCGATGAGACCGCCGAACTTATCATCAACCGCAACGTACATCGGCGTCTTGCCCTCGTCTGCGAGCCGCGCTGCCTGCTCCTCGAATCCGTCAACCGCGATGCCGCGCTCGCGCATCAATTTCACGTTGCCGAACAGCAATCGACGACTTTCAACTACGGCTTCGATACCATGACCGGCAATCGCATTGAAGTTCGTCGCTTCAACGAGAGTAAGGCCCCGTGCTTCCGCCCCGCGCACAATCGCCGCAGCCAGCGGATGCTCGCTGCTTCGTTCCGCTGAAGCTGCCAAGCGCAACAAATCGTCCGCTGAAATCCATTCGCTTGCGGCAGTCACAACATCGGTGAGCATCGGCTCGCCTTTGGTGATGGTGCCCGTCTTGTCGAGCACGATGGTGTTCATTTTATGCGCTGTCTCAAGACTCTCGCCGCCTTTGATAAGCACACCGTTCTCCGCGCCCTTACCGGTGCCGACCATGATCGCCGTCGGCGTGGCGAGGCCGAGCGCACATGGACATGCGATGATCAGCACCGCGACAAAGTTGACGAGCGCGAAAGTGAAGCGCGTGTCAATCGGCGCGAGGACAAACCACACGACGAACGTGGCGATAGCGATGCAGATGACGACCGGTGTAAAGACGCCGCTAATCACATCGGCCAAACGTGCGATGGGCGCTTTCGAACCTTGTGCTTCTGAGACGAGCTTGACGATCTGTTGTAAAGCCGTGTCACGCCCGACCTTCGTCGCTCTGAACTTGAATGCACCGGTCTTGTTAAGCGTCGCGCCGAAAACTTCATCGCCCACCATCTTCTCGACCGGCATGCTCTCGCCCGTCAACATCGATTCATCAATTGCCGACGCGCCATCGACGACTTCGCCGTCAACCGGAATCTTCTCGCCGGGACGAACGATTACGACATCGCCGGGAACCACTTCCTCGACAACGATGTCCATCTCGCGCCCGTCGCGAACGACACGCGCAGTCTTCGCTTGCAAACTCGCGAGGCGGCGAATCGCATCGCTCGTCTGCCCCTTCGCTCGTGACTCAAGCATCCTGCCGAGAAGTATCAACGCGATGATGACGCTCGTAGCCTCAAAATAGACGGGCACCATCGGCATCTCTGTTATGTCAACCATGCCAGCCACGGGGTCGCGCCCCGTCGCCCCGACGAAGATGCGCGGTGCAATGGTTGCCGCAACCGAGTAGAGATAAGCCGCGCCTGTTCCGACGGCGATGAGCGTGTTCATGTCCGCCGCGCGGTGACGGAACGCCGACCATGCGCCACGATAGAACTGCAGGCCGCAGTAGAAGACGACCGGCGTAGTGAGCGCGAGTTGCAGCCAGTTGACGCCGGGAAAATTGAAGAGCGTGATGCGCCCGTGCGACATTGCGATGACAAGCACGGGTAATGAGAGAACCCCCGCAATCCAAAACTTGCGGCGCAAATCTTTGTACTCGGCATCACGCTCAGACTGTTCGGATTCTTCCGCCGACTTGCCGCCCGCGCCCGATGTTTCATGCACACGGTAGCCAAATTCCTCAATCGCACGCCGGATGCTTCCCACGTCCGTCGCGCCCGGTAGATATTCAACGCGCACCTCCGCAAGGGCGAGATTGAATGTCGCATTGACGACGCCGCGCAACCCGCTCAAGTGTTTCTCCATCGGCTGACTTGATCCCGATGGGCGCGCCGAGTCGTCAACGATGAAGTCGGCGTGTGCCGTGCCCGCCGTACCATAGCCGACATCTTTCACCGTCTCTATGAGTTTGCCGACGCCCGTCGCTTGCGGGTCGTACTCGACCGTCGCGCGTGAGGTCGCGAAGTTAACATTCGCACGTTGCACGCCGGGAGCCTTCGATAGTTTGCGCTCGATCCGCCGCGCGCAGGCCGCGCATGTCATACCCGTAATCGGCAGATCAACGCGCTCGCCTTCACTGTCCGGCGTGGTGGAGGTGTGGCTATTTCCGTATTGTTTGCCTGCCGCTGTCATCTCTTTACCTCCTACTTATCAACTAAACCTTATCGCGCATACACAAGAACATCATAAACCCTGTAGTCAAATATAGAGTCAAGAGGTGGTGAAATTGCGGGTGCATCTTGTCAGTTGAAAAGAACATGCTCAGCTAAATGTCTAAATGGCATGAGCCGCCCATGCAACCGCTGCGTAGCGCAATGCTTTGCCGATAAGTATCCAGAACGAGAATGCGCCGAAAGGAACGCGCAACGCACCGGCAAGCGCCACCATCGCATCGCCGATGACGGGCACCCACGAAAGCAACAATGCAGGTTGACCGTAGCGCCGCAGCAGCTTTGCCGCATATGTCTGTTCCATTGCGGCATCGGTTTTCTCGCTGAGAGCCTGCGCCGCCCGGCGACCTATCCAGTAAGTTGTGCAAGACCCAAGATAGTTTCCCACTGTTGCCACCAACACTGGCGCGACCATCTGCCCTTCATGGCGTACAAGGGCAACCAACGCTCCCTCCGAACCTAACGGCAACACGGTTGCAGCGAGAAAGCTCCAAACAAACAAACCTCCATAGGCAAGCAAAACATCGGACATCGGCGGCTTACTCTCTCCGACAATTTCTCACACAATGTGACCAATGATCTTCGCTGTTTGTGAACGAAGCATCTTGTTTCTGACCATAATACTGTCGATTTATTACGACTGTGCTCACAACATGATAACCAAACTGCCGTCAGTTCCGATGAACTCCGTATACTTATAGTGCATAGGCAGGCATTATAGAGCGCTTAACTCCACAGGAGGTTACATCGATGGTCGAGCAAACGTTAACATTTGAACAATATCTTGCTGGCTTGCCGCCTGAGCGTCGGAGCGAGGTCGAGCGAGTCTGGCGTGCGGTGCGTGAAAACATCCCCGCCGGTTACGCGGAGCGGATCGGAGACAAATTTTTGACCTTCGCGGCGGACGATGAACAACTTGTGGCGCTGGCAAGTCAGAAGAACTACATCAGCTTGTACCTGATGCCGCTCTACGTCTTCCCGGAGCTGAAAGCCAAGTTTGATGCGGCCGCAGGCACCAAGCTTAAATGCGGAAAGAGTTGCATCAATTTCTCGCGAGCAGAAGATCTGCCGCTACTAACAATCGCCGAAATTCTTACCGCGTGCCCGGACGTGAAAGCTTACAAAGCACATTTGTTGCAGATGCGCGCCGAGGCTCAACGAAAGAGGAAGCCCGGTTGAAATTCACAAGCCGTTTCAAAATATGCGAAGGAAGGGTTAAACGGAAATCACAATTTAGAAATGTGCCATGACATCAGAACTCCAAGGTAAGACGTGCGCTGAAAAGATTCGGCACACAAGAAGCAGTGTAAACTTGTGCGCACAGTTAACCGAATTGCCTTTTGAAATCCTCAAGCTCCTGCCGTAGGTTCTTTATCTCATTGCTGAGAGTTTCTACTTCGTGTTCAAGTTTCAGCAGCCTTTCAGTCTCCGTCAGTCTGCGTATCTCTTTACCCTCTGAAGATCCGGCATCAGAAGTTTGATCGATGATTATGTCCCCGGCCAGAAGGTGCGCATAGCGAGCTTCTTTGTGACCTGGCTGACGCGGTAATCTAGCTAACAACGCCTGCGGTTCTTTACTCATCAGGGAGTTCAATGTTTGCTCAACTTCGTCTAACCCTGAGAACTCGTAGAGCCGTGCGCCCCTTTCTCGAAGCTCCCCAACAGTCTGCGATCCTCTGAGCATCAGCACGGTCAGAAGGGCTAGCTCTTGTTCATTAAGCTCAAAAATCTCTTTTATCATGTGCTTGTATTTCGGCACACGATTACCACTACGGTAGAACAAATAGACCAGATTCTTCTCTCGTAAACTGTCGATGGCATGAGTGACCATTGTTTCATCAAATGAAACGACCGGATCGCGGTTATTCTTCTGGTTGCAGGCTTGCACTAGGGCGTTAAGGGTTAGCGGGTAATACTCAGGTGTTGTCACCTGCTTTTCGACTAGAGATCCGAGCACCCGCACTTCCAGGTTATTCAACATCGTCAACATACCAATTCCAGGTTAGGAGAAAGAAAGCAATTTTTCTTCAGGGTAAAGCGACTTTGATCAACGCTGAACAGTTTCTGGGTCGCATAGCCCGTGTGATAGAAATCAAGTCGCACTGTGGGCAAAGCGATTACGGTAATTATTCATGTTACGCGGAGCGGGTTCTACATCCCGAAGGAATGAAGACGTCAGTTGCATGACATGAGCTATTCATCGAGAGGCACACTGCCCGTCGATTCGCGTACGACAAGGTGAGTCTCTACTACAAACTCGCGCCCGGCCGGCGTCGATATATTAACGCTGTACATGAGTGCATGAAAGGCTTTTTCGGCGAGGTCCGAGCGCGACAAACGCACCGTGGTGAGTGGCGGTTCAGCAAAATGCGCCGGGTCGATGTCATCAAAACCGACGACGGAGACATCGTCCGGCACGCGCAGACCAGCCAGGCGTATGGCGCGTATGGCGCCAAAAGCGGTTAAGTCGTTTGAGGCGAGGACGGCCGTCGGGGGTCTCTCTGCGGTCAACAAATGATGCATCGCCGCCAAGCCGCCGTCGAACTTGTGGTTGCCCGCGAAAATGAGTTGTTCGTTTTCTACAAGCCCGTACTTGTCGAGACACTCGATAAAGGCCGACCGTCGAATCCGAGCCGATTTCAGATTGTTGGGCCCGCTGATAAAGCCGATGCGCCGATGTCCGAGACCGAGCAAGTGCCTAACGGCTTCGTCAATTCCCTGGGCATAATCGATATTGATATTACTCACGAGGTGTCCTACCGTGCCGACATCGAGAAAGACCATCGGAATACTCTTATGCGCCAGCGCTTCGATTGATGCCCCGTCCATCTCCGACGTCATGATCGCCACGCCATCGACTTGGCGCTCAACCATTCGTTTGACGCAGAGCGCCATACGGGTGGCGCAGTAGTCGGTGTTGGCGATGAGGATTTCGTAGCCGTGCTGAGTGACCACGTCCTCGAAACTCTTAACCAGTTCCGGGAAGAAGGGGTTAACGATGTCGGAGACGATCAATCCTAGAATGCGGCTGCGGCCAGAGGCGAGCGAGCGCGCATGAGTGTTCGGATGGTAGCCGAGTTCATCAATGGCTTTCCATACTTTCTTCGCCGTTTTGGGGTCAACGAAGGAAGTGTTGTTAATCGTCCGGGAGACGGTCGCGGTCGAGACGTTAGCTCGTTTTGCCACTTCTTTAATGTTCATACGGGAGTCGGAAAGGATGAAAAGGATGTTGACAATAATGTTGACAATACTACGGAAGCGAAATACACTCCGGCCGCTTCATTAATGTATACAACGTAGAGCTGCAGCGGCGGTTGACTTCAACATCAACTCTTAATAGCAGGTAGATCCGCAGTCAGGATAGACCACAAAACCGCATCTCTCAACTGTTATATAGCACTCAACCAAGGGTCGAAAGTTTCAAGTTGCGTGCTCTCTCATGTAACCGCTTACACCCACGAGGGTTTCCATGTTTCAACACAGGAGCGGTTATACGATCACACGGACAGCCTGATAAAAAGACGGTAAGGAGATTGGAATTGTCATGAACAAATTGCGCTTCCTCTGCGGATACAGCTTTAGGTGTTTATTCATCGTATGCGCTCTCTGGTTGCTGGCCCCTTCAGCCAGCGCACAGTTCAGCAGCGGTGTTCAGGGAGTTGTCCAAGATACCTCGCGGGCGGTGGTGCCGAATGCAAACATCAAGCTGCGGAACGTCCAGACCAGCATTTCGCAGGAAACCAAGACCAACGAATCAGGCTATTTTCGATTCTCCAGTCTCCCGCCGGGCGACTATGAAGTGACGGCAGAGGTCACAGGCTTTCAAACAAAGATTCAGACGGTAACGCTCACGACTGGTCAGAACCGCGATCTCAACTTCGACCTGGAGCCGGGACAACTCGCCGCCGAGACGGTGAATGTAACGACGGAAGCGCCGCCGCTGGATACGGCTGAAACGCGCGTGCAGCTTACCTTGGAGGCGACAAAGCTGCGTGACCTGCCGCTGCAGAACAACAGCATCTTCCCGCTCATGGCGCTCGCGCCCGGCGTCACCGGCACGAACCCCGCGACGGACAACTTCAACCCTGAGTATTTCTCCGGCATGAGCGCCAACGGCCGCAGCGCTGCCGGGAACACGTTTAACGTCGATGGGCTAAGCGTGACGAGCAACATCACTAACGGCACGTCGAATCTCGCGCCCAATCCGGAAGCCATTCAGGAAGTGACAATTGAGACCAACACATTTCGGGCTGACCAGGGATTGGGCAGTTCCATCGTCGTCTCTGTCACCACCAAGTCGGGAACGAACGATTTCCACGGGGCCGCCAACTATTGGTTCACCAATCAGAAATTGCGCGCTCGCACCAGTCTTCCGTTTATCGCTCGTTACGCTCCCTTCTCACGCAAGGATTTTAGCGGCGCAATCGGCGGCCCCGTCTTCCTGCCGAAGTTCGGCGAGGGTGGAAAAGGCTATTACGATGGCCGAAATAAAACCTTCTTCTTCGCCGCCGTGGAAAAGCTTCGCTCCACTAACGCCTTAACCGGCGTGGAGACTTACGAAGCGCCGGAGTTCGTCGCCTTCGCTCGTCAGAACTTTCCGAACACAATCGGCACCAACCTCTTGACCAATTTCCCGGTTAATGGTCCCGTGCAGACTAATGTCCTGAGGCGCGCGCAGGATACTTTCCCCACCACTTGCGGCACACCGGCCACAGCCAACATACCGTGCAATCTGCCCTTGGTGGTTCAGGGCACCTGGAGTCGCTCGCCGTTTCGCAACGGTCTGCAATACAACTTTCGCGGCGACCAGTATGTAGGGACGAAAGACCGTTTCTATGCGAGCTTCAGTCGGTCGCAATCTGATCAAGAAATTCTCGTCAATCGCTCGGCGTTCAATAACACTGAAGGTCGTTTCGTTAATGCTTTTCAGGCCAACTGGACGCACACCTTCAGCCCCACCGTGCTAAACGAATTCGCTTTCTCCTACAACAAGGTGCAGGGTGAAAACGGCATCGGCATCCCGCTTCGCATTCCCTCAATCAGCATTCAGGGCAGCACCGGCACCGGCGCGGGCTTCGCCGGTTCCTTCCTTCAGCACAACTATAATTGGCGGGAGGTCGTAACCTGGGTGAGGGGCAATCACACACTGAAGATCGGCGGCACCTACTACACGGGCGACG
>JACCTF010000772.1 GCA_013812565.1 Pyrinomonadaceae bacterium
GAGTGGGACGAAACGCAGCACTTTCCCGTCGAGCTTGTGCCGAAACTGAGCGAACTCGGTTTGATGGGTGTTATCTTCCCGGAGGAGTACGGCGGAGCCGGAATGGGCTACGTCGAGTATGCGACCATCATCGAAGAACTCTCGCGGGTTGATGGATCAATCGGCATCTCGGTCGCTGCTCACAACTCCCTCTGCTCAAACCATATCTACATGTTCGGTACAGAAGCGCAGCGACAGAAATATCTGGTGCCGCTCGCGCAAGGTAAGCATTTAGGTGCGTGGGGATTAACCGAGGCGGGCGCCGGCTCCGACGCTTCAGGCACACGCACTACGGCTGTCAGGCACAATGGGGGTTGGATCGTTAACGGCTCAAAGAACTTTATTACTCATGCCATCCACGGTGATACCTGCGTCGCCGTCGCCGTCACGGATCGAGCTAAAGCTAACAAAGGTATTACCACCTTTATCTTTGAGAAGGGGATGAAGGGTTTCGCTCCAGCAAAGAAAGAGAACAAACTGGGCCTTCGCGCATCTGAGACGGCGAGCGTCATCTTCGAAGATTGTTACGTGCCGGATGAAAACCGACTCGGCGATGAAGGTCTCGGCTTCATCCATGCGCTGCAAATCCTTGATGGCGGGCGCATCTCGATTGCCGCGCTTTCAGTCGGCATCGCCCAGGGTGCGTATGAATCCGCAGTGCGTTATGCCAAAGAGCGCGAGCAGTTTGGTAGACCCATCACAGAGTTCCAGGCCATCCAATTCAAACTCGCTGACATGGCGACTCAGATCGGAGCCGCGCGCCTGCTTATGTACCAGGCTGCCTACCTAAAAGATCAAGGCAAGAAGGTTACAAAGGAATCCTCGATGGCAAAGCTCTTCGCTTCGGAGATGAGCGTCCGCGTGTGCGAGGAAGCGATTCAAATTCACGGCGGCTACGGTTACACGAAAGATTACCCGCCTGAGAAATACTGGCGCGACTCCAAACTCTGCACCATCGGCGAAGGCACCTCGGAGATTCAGCGCATCGTGATCGCCCGGGAGTTGCTCAAGGAAGCGCTCTAAAATTTGCTACCACAGACACGGAGATACAGAGTGAAGATAGAAGGCAGTAGGCAGAAAGCAAAAGGCAGTAAGCAGCACGAAGTTTCTGACTGCCTTCTGCTCGCTTTCCTCCGCGTCTCTGTGCCTCTGTGCCTCTGTGCCTGATCTGTATGAGCATTGCAGTCAACTCCACAGAGATAGAGCGCATTCTTGCCGGCGATGTGCGCACCCTCGCCCGCGCTATCTCTAAAGTTGAAGATGATGTGGAGAACGCGTCCGAGCTGATGCAGGCCATCTTCCCACTCACCGGACGAGGATTGATTGTTGGAATTACGGGCGCGCCCGGAGCGGGGAAGTCATCGTTAGTTGATCGCCTGGCTACGCTTTATCGCGGGCGGGGTGAACGTGTTGGCATCATCGCGGTTGATCCATCGAGTCCGTTCTCGGGGGGAGCGATTCTCGGCGACCGCATACGGATGCAAACCCTTGGTCTTGATCCGGGCGTCTTCATCCGTTCGATGGCGACGCGCGGGCAACTCGGAGGTCTCGCGCGTGCGACCGTTGATGCCGTGGCGATTCTGGATGCCGCCGGTTATGAAAAGATTATCGTAGAAACCGTCGGCGTCGGGCAGGACGAAGTGGAGATTGTTAAAACCGCGGACGTCTCAGTTGTCGTCTTAGTGCCGGGAATGGGTGATGACGTACAAGCGATCAAAGCCGGGATAATGGAGATCAGCGACGTCTTCGTGATTAACAAAGCTGACCGTGACGGCGTTCTGCGCACCGAGAAAGAGGTGGAAGCTCTTCTATCCCTCACGGAGCGCTCCGACGGGTGGCAGCCGCCGATTGTGAAGACCATTGCCACGGAGAATAAAGGACTTGAGGAACTGGCTGACGCAATCGAACGCTTCCACATTTTCCAGTCGAAGACAGCGGCGAGCCGCGAGCGCCGCAGCCAGATCGCGCGCTGGCGAATCATCGAACTCCTGCGCGAACGCCTGCTTGCCCGTGTGCTCGGCACCGACGCGGCGACGGAGCGACTCAACGCTCTGGCCGCAGAAGTCGCAGACAAACGGCGAGACCCTTATTCGGCAGTAGAGGAACTGATGAACAGGAGTCAGGAGTCAGGAGACAGAAGTCAGAAGCAAGAACATATGCCGACTTCTGCTGCCTGATCTCTGTATTCTGACCCCTGACTTTTGCCTTCTTGAATTATGAAGATTGAGCACATCGGCATTGCGACTCCGCGAATTGATACGGCAGTTGGCTTCTGGCGTGACGCGCTTGGATTAAGCGCGTTCGAAGCGGAAGAAATCGCTGAGCAACAAGTGCGCGTTTTGATGCTTCCAATCGGTGAGACGCATGTCGAGTTGCTTGAGCCGACTGGGCCGGAATCGCCGATTGCAAGATTTTTGGAGAAACATGGAGCAGGAATTCATCACATCGCCCTGCGGGTTGATGATATTCGTGCAGCACTCGCCCGCTTGAAAGAGCACGGCGCGCGTTTAATTGACGAAACCCCGCGCGTGGGCGCAGGCGGGTGTCTGGTGGCATTTATTCATCCGTCATCGGCGGGCAGTGTGCTTGTCGAATTAGTTGAGCATAAGAAGAACAACGAACATTAAAGGAAGAGGTCGTATCTTGAATTCAATTACGAAAGCAATAATTGTCGTCGCCATTGCCTTGTCCTGCCTCGCAGGGCTTTTCGTGTGGCAGACGCAAGCCAAGCGAACTGAAACTGTTAACTTATCTGCTAAAGACATGGAGTTGATCGCGGAGAGTATTCCGCCGCAGGCGCGCGTGCAGCTTGCCTCAAACGGTGAGATGCGTCGCGAGTTCGCGAAAGACTTGCGTCAACTGCTCGCGATTGCTGAGGAAGCTAAATCCACGGGCGTCGCAGATCGCCCGGAGGTCCAGTTTCAACTCGATCTTTCCCGCTCATTCGTCGTCGCACAAAATTACCTGTTGAAGCAGCGTGCGGTGGGAGGCCAGGTGAAGATTGATCAGATCATTCCGCAGGCCGAGGTTGATGCATTTCTTAAAGACCCTGTACAGGAAACGAAGTTTAAGAAGCTTTTGGAGAGAATGAAGAAGGCGGAGATGCTACCGGCGACGGCGCTAGAGGGTGAGCAACTGGAGAAGTTAAAGCAGAACTGGGCGCAAACTATGGTGGCTGAACGTAAAGGCCTCGCGGCCGGCGTTGATAAGGAACGCAAAACACAATTGCAGCTTATGCTTCAGCAATCGCGCATCCTGGTTGACGCTTACGCTAAGCAGTTGGAGCCACGCATCAAAGCAACCGACGCAGATCTCGATGCTTACGTTGCGAAGCACCCGGAACTCGATCCAAAGCAGGCGCGAGCAAAAGCGGAAGATATACTGCGACGCGTCCGCGCGGGCGAAGACTTCACCGCACTCGCGAAAGAGTTCTCCGCCGATCCGAGCAAAGAAGATGGCGGTGATCTTGGCTGGTTCGCTCGCGAACGCATGGTAAAGCCGTTTGCAGATGCGGCCTTCGCCTTGAAGCCCGGCGAGGTCAGCGACATCGTCGAAACACAATTCGGATTCCACATTATCAAAGTGGATGAGCGCCGCACAGACAAAGGAGCTGACGGCAAGCCCGAGGAACAAGTGAAAGCGCGGCACATCCTAATTACCGCGGGCGGCGGACAGCCAGCCAATCCACTTGCACCGCCGCAGACACCGCGCGAGCAGGCACGCGCCGCTGTCGAGCGGGAGAAGCAAGAAAAACTCCTTGAAGAGATTATGCAGCGAACGCGCGTTGAAGTTGCGGCGGAGTTCGCGGTCGCCCAGCCAACTCCGCCGCCTATGCCCGCGCAAATTCCCGGCATGCCGCCAGGTCAAGGTGGGGGAGCTCCGTCACCATCACAACAAGCGCCCGCACCTGCGCAAAGCGGTTCGCCGCGTCCCGGCGCGCCGGCAGAACAGTAGTGTTGGGCAGGCAGTACGCGCAAAATTACTGAAGGCAGTATCGTGGAGGCCGTAGCGATTCGATTAGGTGATTACCGCATCGAGATTGTGCCCGACGCGGAGTTCGGCTTGGACGGCGGCGCGATGTTCGGCGTGGTGCCGCGCACGTTGTGGTCCAAGCCAGCGCCTCCCGATGATCACAACCGTATCCGCCTGAGTATGAACTGCTTGTTTATCGAAGCGGGCCGTGAACGAATTTTGGTTGAGACCGGGATCGGTGATAAATGGTCGGCCAAGCACGCCGCGATTTACAATATCAAACGTGAGCGAACGCTCGGCGAATCAGTGCGCATAATCACTGGCGTTCCACCTGAAGAAATCACCATCGTCATCAACACGCATCTTCACTTTGACCATGCGGGCGGTAACACAACAGGCGATACGGAAGGGAAGCTGGTGCCGACCTTCCCCAATGCCCGCTACTTTGTTTCGCGTGGCGAGTTTAATCACGCTGAAGCCCCTCTGGAGCGCGACCGTTCCAGTTATATGCCGGAGGATTGGCGACCGGTTAGCGACGCGGGGCAGTTGGAGTTGAAGCTCGCGGAGTATGAGGTCGTGCCGGGACTGTGGATGGAGACGGTGCCGGGTCATAATCGCACAATGCAGTGCATGCGATTGGAGCGCGGTGGCAGAACGCTCTACAGCTTTGTTGACCTCGTGCCGACGCGTGCTCATGTGCCTTATGCGTGGATCATGAGCTATGATCTTTACCCGGTCGAGACTTTGGAAGCGAAGAAGCGACTGCTTCCGCAGGCAGCGCGTGAAGAATGGCTCTGCTTTTTCTACCATGACGCAGACCTGCCCTTGTGCCGCTTGATCGAGGAAGACGGTAAGCTTCGCGCTGTGGAGTACGGGTAAGATCAAGCGAGAATCGCCGCGGTAAGGTAGCAAGAGATGTCGGTGTTTCATACAGTTTTCGCAGAGATAGGGAGCATATGGCAACAGCACAGATCGGCATCATCGGCGGCAGCGGCCTCTATCAGATGCCCGAGTTGAAAGAGGTTGAAGATGTTCGTATCGAAACTCCGTTTGGCGATCCTTCGGATGCCTTTATCATCGGAACGCTCGAAGGCGTGCGCGTTGCTTTTCTGCCGCGTCATGGGCGCGGCCACCGGCTGACGCCAACGGAGTTACCTTTTCGAGCGAACATCTATGCGATGAAGTTGCTTGGCGTGGAACGTATTCTGTCGGCTTCTGCTGTTGGTTCGTTGCAGGAACAGTATGCGCCGCTCGACATGGTGATCCCCGATCAGTTCTTTGATCGAACGCGCGCCCGCGTCCGCGAATCGACCTTTTTTGGCGAAGGCATCGTCGCCCATATCACCTTTGCGCATCCGGTGTGCGATGAAGTCGGAGAAGCTCTGCAAGAATCATGCAACCAGGCGAATGTACGAGCGCATCGCGGCGGGACGTACCTATGCATGGAAGGGCCGGCGTTTTCGACCAAGGCCGAATCGAACTTCTACAGGTCGATGGGCATGGATGTTATCGGCATGACGAACTTGCAGGAAGCCAAACTTGCGCGCGAAGCGGAGATCTGTTATGCCACGCTCGCGCTTGTCACGGATTATGATTGCTGGCATGAAGATCATGATGCCGTATCGGTAGAGACTGTAGTTGAGTATCTGAACAAGAACGTGCGGAACGCGCAGAACGTGATGCGCGAAGCGGTGAAGCGGCTCAGCACTCAACCGCGCAGTTGCAAATGCGGATCAGCGTTGAAGAGTGCAATCTTTACGGCACCGGAACTCTGGCCAGAAGCAACAACGAAAAAGCTTGATGCCATCATCAGAAAATACATTCCGCAGAAAGTATGATGCGGAACGCATGATAAGGACGAAAGTTAAGAGTTCACGGTTTAGCGTGTCGGTTCACAAAGCCACAGCTCGAAAGCTGAGCTTTCAACATTCCACGTCTTCAAAATTCCGAGAGGTGTGATTATGAAGAATGTTGCTTTAACGATTTGCAGCCTCGCGTTATTTCTATTTTGTGCGATGCCTGTTGCGCTGGCTCAAGGCGCAAGTCGTGGGCCTGATCCGACGACGGTGCGCGATCCCGAGTTAGAGAAGGAGTCGAAACACAACCTGGAAGTAGCCCGCCACTATTTCAAATTAAAGAAAGCTTACCGCGCCGCGATTGGTCGTTGCGAAGAGATTATCGCGGGCAACCCGAACTTTGCGCGGATAGATGAAGTGCTCTACATCGCGGGCGCGAGCAGTTTGTACTTGTCGCAAAATCGCGGCAAGCAAGCTCCCACGCTTGCGGCCGATAAGCTGCGCGATGACGCACGCGAATACTGGTCGCGCCTTGTCAACGAATTTCCCAACAGTGACTTTCGTGAACGTGCGGAAAACGAGTTGCGCTCTCTCGGCGGCTTAAAACCGAAAGATCAGAAAGCGGAAGGCGCTAAGCAATAGACGTCTAAGCTTTCTCTTTTCGTCACCACCATGTTTTTACCGCTCAAGAAACAATGCCACAACGAAAGCTCCTTGCATCATAAACAAAGGGATCGAGAATGAAGCGTTTTGAACTATGCGGTCTTGGGAACTCTCTTATAGATATACTGGTCGATATAGAGGAGGAATCTTTCCGGGAGCTTGGATTAGAGAAGGTCACTATGCGCCTCGTAGAGTCAGGTGAACAATCTCGGTTACTGAGCCGCTTCGCCGATGCCGGACTTTCGAGGGCAAGTGGGGGAAGCGTCGCTAATTCCGTAATCTCTTTTGCTCAACTGGGCGGCCGCGCTGCCTTCTTAGGATCGGTGGCGGACGACCAGAACGGGAACTTTTACCGTCACGAATTTGAGACTCTCGGAATCGCCTTTCCCGTCCCGCCCGCCAGCGAAGGGGCAACAGGCACATCCTTGGTTCTGATCACCCCTGATGCCGAGCGCACAATGAGGACAAGTCTGGGCGTCTCGACATCTCTATCCGCTAAGCACATGGACGAAAAGGTGATCAGTGATTCCGAATGGCTTTTTGTCGAAGGATATTTATTCGCCAACCCGGAGAACGGACAGCAGGCTGTAGCGCGGGCGATAGAAGTTGCCAAGCGTAACGGATGCCGGGTCGCGGTAACATTTTCCGAGTCCTGGGTAGTAGAAACGTTTAGGGAATCGGTCGAGTCGGCTGTAAAGAACGCCGACTTAATCTTTGCTAACGAAACGGAAGCGTGTGCGTATGCCGGTGTCAAAGATGTGAAGGAGGCTTTCCATTTTTTGAAGAAGTTGGTCCCGAACGTCGCCATCACTTTGGGTCCGAAAGGATCTCTGATCTACTTCGGCGGAGTAGACGCCCAAGTCGAAGCGTTTCCTTGCGAGCCTGTTGATCTTACCGGTGCCGGTGATATGTTTGCCGGTGCATTCCTTTACGGAGTGGTCAACGGAGTTGAGCCATCCGATGCAGCCCGGCGAGCAAACTTGCTTGCCTCCAAAGTGATCAGCCAATTAGGGGCAAGGATGCAATCCGGTATTGCCGCGACATGGAAAGAGGCATGAGCGGCATCATTGATAGCTCCCCTGCCTCAGTTGATTCAAGGGTAGCGGAGCGCGTTAAAGCACCAAAGATCAACGGATGGTTTCGCCACTTTAAACAGATAACTCACTTCGAAGATATTCCGTTCGAGCTGGCAATTAATGTGGCGGGAAGATCAAAGGAAGCAGAGGTCATTTGACGTTTGTAAGAATCTAATATTTGTGGAGATCTGCTATGTTCTGTCCTGTATGTGAATCCGAATACGAAGCCGGTATCGCGCGCTGCCCGGATGATGGCACGGCGTTAGTTGAACGGTTGACGCTGGATAATACCGTGCATGACCACAGTGAAGCGCGCTTTGTGCCGCTGCACAATGTCGGCTCTCCGGCTGAAGCTGAGATGGTTTATGACATACTGAGGCAGAACAACATACGCACAGCGGTGCAGTCCGGCGGCGCAGACGCTTTTTCGCCGCTTCTCTCAACGACTTCAACGGGCGCGCTGGTGCTGGTTGACGAACGGGATTTGACACGCGCAGAGGAACTCTATGAATCTTTCTTTGGTAATGACACGACGCCGCTGACCGGCACAACGTTGGCAGAGGACGAAGAAGCAAACGATGAACGATAAAAACAGGAATCAGAATAAGATGGGTGTCCGCCTTATCATTCTGTGTTCTGACTCCTGACCTACTAATCTTTCCTTTTACGGAGGTTTGTTATGAACGAGGCGAATGGAAAAGCTGTGGTCGTAATGATGACTGCGAGCAGTCGCGAAGAAGCTGCACGTTTAGCTGAGATGTTGGTGGGCGCGCAACTTGCCGCGTGCGTGCAGATCATGCCGGCGATGCAGTCTGTATATCGTTGGAAGGGAAAGATACAGCGCGAGCCGGAATTTTTACTGCTCGCTAAAACTACTCAAGAGCGCTTCGCTGAACTGGAGCGCGAAGTGCGTGCGCTGCACAGCTATGAAACGCCGGAGATCGTTGCCCTTCCCGTCTCCGCTGCTTCCGCGCCATACCTTGAATGGCTGACCAGTACTGTCAAACCACAACGTCGCGCGCAACCTTCAGTGCGCGCCGCTGTCGCCGGAGCACATAGCATAAAAGAGAGTTCCAAATAACCGAAGTGATGCGGTCTTAAGTGTCTCGGCGTTTGACTAAAAGAAGGAAAACTATGCAGGGCTTTTTCAGTAATCGCTCGCGCCATTACTGTCTGGCCTGCGTATCGTGTCTTGATTGCGAGCCACGATCTCGACTGCTTCGGCGGGTGAATCAGTTACGTGGAGTAGGCGTAGATCAAGCTCGGAGATGTTGTTCTCAACAAGTGCCGTGTCTTCAAGCCACCGCATAATGCCTTCCCAATAGCGCGAGCCAAATAGAATCACCGGAAAGTTCTTGAT
>JACCTF010000721.1 GCA_013812565.1 Pyrinomonadaceae bacterium
CCACAAATTCCGGGTTATGAAATCGCGGCTTCGTGCCGTCCGGCGCGCGAAGTCGGCGGCGACCTCTATGATTTTCTAACGCTACCGAACGAGCGTATCGGCATCGTCGTTGCCGACGTTTCAGGCAAGGGCGTACCGGCAGCGCTCTACATGACATTAACGAAAGGGTTGCTCGCTTCAGTTGCCGAGAATGAAAGCGACCCGAGTTCGATACTGCGCGAAGTCAATCGACATCTGTATGAAGTATGCAGGCGTAAAATGTTTGTGACGATGATCCTCGGCGTGCTCGACCCGGCGACACAAACTCTCACCTACGCCAGAGCCGGTCACAACCCCGGAGTTTGGCGAAGCGCCCAGTTGCAAACGCACACGCTGTTACGTGCCCCCGGTTTGGGTCTTGGCTTGAATAAAGGCAAACTATTTAATCGAAGTCTGCGGCTTGAATCGATTCAAGTTAAACCCGGCGACGCGCTGCTTTTCTATTCCGACGGAATCACCGAAGCGATGAACGGCGCGCTGGAGGAGTACGGCGAGGAGCGTCTACTGACGGCCGTCGCTTCAACCGATGGATTGAGCGCGGCTCATACTCAAGACGCGATCCTCGCTGATGTTAGCGAGTTCTTGAACGGAACACCTCCGCAAGATGATATGACATTAGTCGTCGTTCGCGTCGCATACTAACAACAGTGACAAGTGACGAGTGACGAGTGACAAGACAAAGGCAAGGCCGCAAGATGTGGCCGCGGTCGTGGCTCGCAGCATGCCCGAGATGACTGCTAACGCCTGCTCATTAATGGTGACGAAAGCACCCAAGATGTTGATGATCCCCTTTCTCTCTGCGCCCTTCCTTCTTGTCACTTGTCACTTGTCACTTATAATCTGCTGAGGAGGCAACCGATGGCTAATCCGTTTGCGATTAACAAAGAGATGCAAGATGGTCTCTCGATCATTCATCTCGAAGGTTATTTGGACGCCCACACTGCGCCGCAGTTCGAAGCAGCCATCCAGTTAGAGATCGATGCGGGTCGCTTCCAGATCATCGTCGATTGCGCCAAGCTCACCTACATTTCTTCCGCCGGACTCGGCGTCTTTATGACTTTCGTTGAGGAGGTTCGCGAGCAGGGCGGAGACATCAAGATTTGCGGCCTCGCGCCGAAGGTGCAGCAGGTCTTTGAGATACTCGGCTTTTCAACCCTCTACGACCTCTGCGCAGATGTGCCTGCCTGCGTGCAGCGCTTTGCGGATGCGCCGGTAAAGGAGTTCTAGAAGATGGACCCATTAGAGAGAAAGTTCACGCTGCATGTTCCTTCATCAACCAAGAACCTAATGATGATTCGCGAGTTCGTGAGCAACATTTGCGCGCAAGCCGGGCTTAACGAAGCCGACACGGGTAAGGTTGAGTTGTCGGTTGACGAAGCTTGCGCCAACGTTATCGAGCACGCCTACAGCCACGACACAAGCAAAGAGGTGATCATCCGCGCGACTTTCGATAACAAAGATTTACGCATTGATGTCGAGGATACGGGTCTCGGTTTTGATCCCAGCTCAATCCAACAAGCAGAAGTTGAACGACTCGTCGCTGAACGCAAATCGGGCGGCCTTGGCATGCGCTTGATAACATCGTTTATGGATGAGGTGCGGTACGAGTTCGAGCCGGGACAGAAGAACGTACTGCATATGATGAAGCGGATCAGTAAGAAGTGAACACACCTCGTTATGACAACGCCCCTTGACACATCGCGCGAGACTGCCCGCCTGCAATCGCTGCTCGAGTCGGCGCAAATGCTCCATGCCTCGCTCGATCTCGAAGACTTACTTCGCCATCTGCTTCGCTCGGTAATGGGCCGCCTGTTGGTCGGGCGCGGACTCATTGCCGTCGAGGATAACGGGGCGATGCGCCTGCGTCTGGTCCGCGGTTTCAAAACGTTCAACGTCGGCGATGTCTTCGATGAACAAACGGCGCGCGCCGCAGGCGTGCACATAGTTCTTCCCATCGGTGACGACAAACATCCGACCGGATTGCTCGGTCTTAGCCGTCCGCCGGGTGGGGACGTTGAGGCGGACGAAGAGGAATCCTTGCG
>JACCTF010000727.1 GCA_013812565.1 Pyrinomonadaceae bacterium
GGGCTTCGGTAAAGGATCGCATCGGGATCGCCATGATCGAGGCGGCGGAGCGGGACAACCTGCTGAAGTCCGGCGGGACGATCATCGAAGCGACATCCGGTAACACCGGGATCGGTCTCGCCCTCGCCGCCGCCGTTAGGGGATACCGCTGCATCTTTGTGATGACTGACAAATCTGCGGTCGAGAAGGTACGCTACCTCAAGGCGCTCGGGGCTGATGTCGTGGTCGCTCCGGCTTCGGCTAAACCCGGAACGCCCGATCACTACGTTAGCATCGCTAAACGTATTGCCGCCGAGACGCCGAACTCGTTCTATCCCGACCAGTATTCTCATCCCGCAAACCCCGCGGCGCATTACCGCACAACCGGCCCCGAACTCTGGGAGCAAACCGAAGGCAAGATCACGCACTTTGTCGCAGGGCTAGGAACGGGCGGAACTATCTCCGGCGTGGGGCGTTTCCTGAAGGAGAAGCATTCGGGCATCAAAATCATCGGTGCCGACCCGTACGGGTCTGTCTTCAAAACATATAAGGAGACCGGAAAGCTCACGGAAGCGACGCCTTACCTGGTCGAAGGAATCGGACAAGAGATCATACCGGCGAATGTGCACATCAAGTACGTCGATGAGATTATCAATGTCACTGATCGCGAGTCGTTCGACTTATCACGGCAGCTTGGCCGCCTTGAGGGGATTTTCTGCGGCGCTTCGACAGGGACAAACTTGGCGGCAGCTCTGCGCGTCGCACGCGGTCTGGACGAAAGCGGAATAGTCGTCTTCATCGTGTGCGATACCGGCGAGCACTACTTGAGTAAACATCACTCCGACGAGTGGATGAAGGAAAAGCGACTGCTCGAACCGCGGCGAATCACGGCTGGCCTGATTAGCAAAACCAAGGGTCGGTATGCTCCTGATTCGCTAATTTCGGCGACACCGAACGACCGCGTTGCGGATGCGCTGGCAAAGATGAATGAGCTTGGTCTGACACAGATACCTGTGCTCGAGGATGATCGGTCAATCGGCTCGCTACGCGAAAGCCGCGTGCTGGCGAAGGCTCTAGCCAATCGCGAACTGCTGGAGTCGTCCGTTAGCGAAGTGATGGAGGCGAGCGTCCCCGTAGTGGACGCTGACGCCAGCGCAAGCGAGGTGCTGCAACAACTTCAGTCGAGTTCCGCGGTGTTGGTCGAAGAGTATGGACGCATCATCGGTATCATCACCCGCCACGATGTACTCGACACACCAGCAGTCAACTCGCACGGTTAATTTCCTACGTTCAAATAGTATTCAGTTGCGGTAAAGATGATAAGTCAGAGTTAATCACCACCAAATCTGAACGACGGATTTCGTCGGAGATAGCTGATGCTAATCAGCTATCATGACCGTTTCATTGTCGCATGCCGGTATAAGGTAATCCATTAGTGCATGGCCGACGCGACGTTTCCAAGAGGGGGCGAACCGTGACTTGCTGCACCTGGGAAGTATAATTTCAATTACACGCTTGAGGGATTCATCTTGGATCAACATTCTGGAAATAGTTGTTGTGCTTCTACCTGAGGCGCGATTGTCCTGATTGATGATGCAGCTTTATAAGAAGGATTACAGGAGGGAAACTTTAATGATCAGTTTGCTCTCAACTCTAAAGGGTTCGCTACTTGAATCATTCTTCCCCGCGGCGTGGGACCTGGCCCGATGGGATGCCTGTGTCGCAGATGACCCCGCTACAATCTTTGATCGCCAAGAGCATTGGCACGCAGACTTCTCGCTTCGTATGGCCGAATCAGTCGCAGACTTTGATGTTATGCTCGGGCACGAACTCGCCGCAGAGATACAACGTTGTCGCCGGGCGGGGCGCAAACTGGCCTTGATTCTGCCCGCCGGGCCAATGGGTATGTACCGTTGGACCACCTACTTTTTACGCGAATGGGCTATCAAGTGTGATCACATTACCGGTTTTAATATGGACGAATGGAGCGATGCAGACGGCAACACACTGCCGAGCGATCATCCCGGCGCGTTTCAGAGAGCGATGGAGAATGCATTCTATGATCCCTTAGGCGATGCCACTGTACCAACCACACAGCGTTTCTTTGCCACCAGAGAGATGCTCGGTGAGTACCCCGAGCGCATCGCCGCCCTGCGTGCCGATGGTGCCAAACTGGTTGTTGTCTATGGCATCGGACGCGCCTGCCACATCGCCTTTTGGGAACCTCACTTTGGAGTAGAGTTCAGCGGCGACGACGAATGGCGTCAGCAAACTCATCGTTTGGGGGCGCCCCTTCATCCTCTGACAATCGAGCAGAACGCCATCACCAGTTTCAAAAGCAGAACGACTCTGGTGCCCGCGTTTGCCAACACAATCGGTCCGGCTTTATTTACAGAAGCGGATTACGCAATCGGAGGCGCGGACGGCGAGCTTGGGCGCGGGATGCAGTGGCAGGGTTTATCCTTGTGGGTGACGCTTCGTCATCCTACCACTCGACATATTCCTTCCACCTGGATGCCTCTCCAACCGGGCGTGCTCTATTTTACGAGGGGATTAGCTGGCCCACTGGTTCCCGAGGTTAACTGATGAACCAGAAGACACAAGCTCCGCGGCTGCTTGCGGCGATGTCTCACCCGGACGATGTTGAGATACTAATTGGCGGAACCTTGTTTCACTTGAAAGACCTGGGCTGGGAACTCGGCATCGTCACAATGACCAGGGGTGATTGTGGTTCAACAACGCATTCCAAAGAAGAGATTTCGCGCATCCGTTATCAAGAAGCGAAAGCCGGCGCAGATTACTTGGGAGCTTGGTACGCGTGCGTCGGATTGAGCGACGTTGAGATCTTCGCAAACGCCGAGAATCTGCGCCGAGTTGTGGAGACACTCCGCGCCTTTGACCCTGACATTGTGATCACACACTCTCCTGTAGACTACATGCTCGATCATGAAGAGACCTCGCGGCTAGTCCGCGCCGCAACCTTTGCCATCGCCATGCCTCTTTATCAAACACGCCAGGTTCCGCCAACCCCAATCGCGAGGACAACGCCAGCGCTTTATTATGCCGACCCGGTGGAAGGAATGGATTCGATGGGGCAGCGGATGTGGCCGCAATTCTATGTTGACATCACTAAACAGTTGGATCAAAAGCGCCGGATGTTGAGGTGCCACGAATCGCAACGCGGCTGGCTACGTGACCATCATGGGATCGATGAGTACCTTGATCGGATGACAATCTGGGCTGCGCGATATGGAGGGGAATGCGGCTTCGCATATGCCGAAGGGTTGCGCCAGCATCTGGGACACGGTTATAAACATGAGCGATTGCTACAAACCGCTTTGAGTTCATACGTTCATATCCGAGAGGCAAAGCGTTAGCAAAAACTTTGACGAGAGGAGCAGCGAAGATGAATGACTTAAGCATCGGCATCGTTGGATTAGGTTGGGTCGCAGGGGCGCACATCGAAGCATTCAAAAAAGTTGAGGGTGCGCGGGTGACGGCAGTTTGTTCTCGTCGTGAACTCGACGGAGCGCAACTAGAGCGTCAGTACGGGTTGCCACTGAAGAGTTTTCAGGATTATACGGCGATGCTGGGTGATCCAGAGATTGATGTCATTGACATCTGCACCCCACATCCGCTTCATCCCGAACAAGCAATTGCCGCTGCACAAGCAGGCAAGCACTTAATTATTGAG
Organism: Pyrinomonadaceae bacterium; assembly: GCA_013812565.1. GTDB lineage: Bacteria > Acidobacteriota > Blastocatellia > Pyrinomonadales > Pyrinomonadaceae > JACCTF01. The sequence goes on from JACCTF010000727.1 coordinate 3,674, forward strand.
AAGCCCATATCGCTGACATTTGAAGACGCTAAACGCATGCGCGCGGCGATCCGCGAGGCGGGTGTCAAGACTTGCGTATGTTTCGAAGTGCGTTACAGCCAGCATGGAACGCTCATTCGTTCGACCATCGACCAGGGGCTGCTGGGGAACCTGCACTATGGAGAGGTGGATTACTATCACGGAATCGGGCCGTGGTACGGTCAGTTCGGATGGAACGTTAAAAAAGAGCTAGGGGGCAGCAGTCTCTTAACCGCCGGTTGCCACGCGCTCGACTTATTACTCTTCTACATGGATTCGGAAGTGGAAGAAGTGACCAGCTATAGCACACGGACTAAGAGTTCTACATTCGAACCCTACGAGTACGACACTACTTCTGTCACCATACTGAAATTCAAAGACGGAAAGATCGGTAAAGTAGCTTCAGTCGTGGATTGCTTCCAGCCATACTATTTTCACATTCATCTTGTCGGAAGCGAGGGAAGCTTGCTGGATAATCGCATTTACAGCGAGCGGCTCAAAGGCTTGACTAAGAAGCGATGGAGCACTTTGGAAACACCGCTGATCGATTCCGGCGACGTCGCGGACCATCCGTATCAACCGCAGTTTCAGGCTTTTATTGACAGTGTGAAAAAGAATGAACCCATGCCGCTCACCGATTTTGATAGTGCGTTCGAGACGCACCGGGTGATCTTTGCCGCCGATCTTTCGGCAGCCGAAGGACGACCCGTGAAACTGTCGGAACTCGCGACGTAATTCTGCTTCGCGTTCGTAGTACCGACGCTAGTTCAACGGCATGTAGTTAAGGAATGTGGCACAAGGGTGCCATCTTCTGACGGTTGAAGCCGATGCCCGTCGGGCCAGCGCAAGATAAAATCTTGCGCCACTATCTTAATGCCATTGGACTTTAGTCGGTCTTCATCTGCCGTGCATTACCCGCCTGAAGGCGGCACTACTAATTTTCTTTCTCTTGAATGCTACAGCTTTCTTTCTCACTGTTGAGGAAGGAGCGGGTAGCGGCACACCGGCGGCGACGGGCGTGCCGAAGTTCGGCATGCCGTCGGCGTTCCAAGTGAAACGCTGTGCTCGCGGCGAGCGTTGACGGCCGCACCCTAGAGCGGGTTGTGGGTTAGCGTGGTAGAGAATCCAATCCTCCGCGCCGTCCGGCGACTTGAAGAACGAGTTATGTCCGGCCCCGTGGGTGCCCGGGACGTTCGCCGCTTTGAAGACCGGCTGCGGAATTTTTCTCCACGACGCGGGTTCGAGCAAATCCGCAGCATCGTCGGCATAAATCATGCCGAGGGCATAGCTCTCCGTCCAGCATCCGCTCGCCGAGTAGATCATGAAGATTCGTCTGCCGTGCTTTAGCGGCTGCGGTCCTTCGTTGACATCGATATGCGGCTTATCGTCAATGCCCGGCTTAGGGATGTCGCCGATTTTCTCCCAGTCATAAGTGGGGGTCGAGATCCGCACGCGCTTACCCGTCGCCGTCCACGGGTTTGTGAGCCGGCACAGGAAGATGTCTTGGCGACCGTTCTCGTCGCCCTCCCAGCCTGACCACACCAAGTAGAGTTGTCCCCGATGCTCGAAGACCGTGCCGTCAATCGCCCACTTATCATCCGGGGTAACGATCTGCCCTTTCATCTTCCATGAGCCTTGCAGCGGATCGCGCGCGGAGTTTTCCAAAACCCAGAGGCGGTGGTTGCGATTTCTGCCATCATCCGCGGCGAAGTAGAAGTACCATTTGCCGTTGATGTAATGCAGTTCGGGTGCCCAGATGTCTTTCGAGTACGGTCCTGCAGTGGGCGGCGTCCAGACCACCTTCTTCTCGGCGCGTGCAAGGTCGGCGAGGCTTCGCGTCTTCCATAGCATCAGGTTCCTGCCCGTCGTGTGTGTGTAATAGTAGTAGCCGTCTTTGTAGACGCTCCACGGGTCGGCTCCTGCCGGGAGCAGAGGGTTGATCAGAGTTCCGTTCTGTCCGTAGCTTAGCAATGGACAGAAGAGCAAGATCAGGAGTGCCGTTCGCTTCATAAACTTAATCCTTACCTCGTGCTGCTTAGTTCTTCTTTGTCTTCAGATGTGCAGCCACAGCCGCCTGGAGCACACGATAGCCCGCCTCGTTCAAGTGCAAGCGGTCTTCGACATACAACTCGGGACGCGGTTGCCCATCAGCGCCGAGCAAGAGCGGGTAAGCGTCAAGGTAACTCAAGTGGCGGCCCTTACCATCAATTAAAGCTTTGATGAGACTGTTCGTTTGCCGCATCTTCTCATCGAGATGCCAGCGCGCCGGGTTCGGCAGAATTGAGATGTATGTGATGTGCGTGGCGGGAAGTTGTTGGCGGATGCGTGCGATCAGTTGCTTAAAATCTTCAGCCACCCGGGCGGGCGTTTTGCCGCTCGTAATATCGTTGCCTCCGGCGTAAAGGATAATCCTACGAGGTTTGTAAGGGATGATGATGCGATCCGCATAGCGCAGAGAATCTTCGATCTGCGAACCGCCGAAGCCACGGTTGATAACCTTCAGTTGTGGAAAATCCTGCGCCAGAGTTTTCCACAGTCGGATGGTCGAACTGCCGATAAAGAGCACTCCGTCTTTCGTTGGTGGTTGCGTCTTATCGCTGTTTTCAAAAGCCTGAATCTCTGCTTCCCAACGATCAGGCGCAGGCTGCGGCGCTGCGGCTGATTGCGCGGAGGCGTGAAGGAAGACGCAAGGCAGTAGTAAACAACTTGAAAGAATCTGTCTGAGCATCGCTTTCCTTCTAAGAAACATGTTGAGCACTCCTGTTGATACATAATAGTTGGTGGTGCGAAGAGAACGGCCGCCCCGGGCGAGTTAGCAAGCCGCGTTAAGATTTTATGACTGAAATGAGAAAAGTGAAAACGGACCTCCTTTCAGATTTTCTAAAGTCTACTCGAAGAACCCTTCACTGCTCATTGAAGCTCACCTCTGATTTCCTGTTTGAACTCCGTCTTCAGTTCTTGTAGCGCCCGTCTCATCTCGCCCAATCAATCTGAAAGACCGCAACCATAGCATAATCACGCTTAAGATTCTGCGGCTTTCCCGGCTCGCGTGCTGGGGGTGAGGCTTGATCAGGTTGCGAAGAACATTTGGTAGTCCGTCGAGCGTGCGCACCTTTGATCGCTAAATCTTCCATGCGCTATCAGTGGAACTTCATACTTTACGCAACGAAGACTATTCTATTACTCGCTTGACACTATAACCGGGGCACACGCACTCTTAGCCGCGCCCAAAATTTCAAGCTATAGCGGGTTGCGATTGTATGCGACTTACCTTCTCTGTGCGTCATCTGTTTCTGCGGCGGTCAGGACTTTGGTCGCATCCGAACGAGCACTGCCATAACTTAACCAGTATCTTGAACAATCGAAGACAAAGAACCTATGATGGAACCACAAGGGTTGCGCAGTAGATTAACGGGTGTCATCGGCTTCCCCGTTACACCGTTTAGAAACGATTTATCATTAGACCTGGAGGGATTGCGGCAGAATGTAGCTCGGTTGATTGAGCATCCCGTTTGCGCCGTTATCGCTGCTGGCGGGACCGGCGAGCTATATTCCCTGACCCCGCTAGAGCATCAGAAGGTAGTTCAAGCAACTATTGAAGCGGTGGGCCGCAAGGTGCCTGTTCTCGCCGGGGTCGGGTTCAACCAGCCATTGGCCGTTGAATTGGCGCAGCAAGCAACAGCCACGGGTGTTGACGGTATCCTGGCTTTCCCACCCTACTACCCTTACGCCGATGACGCCGGGCTGTTCGAGTATTACCTGGCCATCAGCCGCGCGACTCGTTTAGGGATGATCATCTACAGTCGGGATTGGTTTAATCCCGGGCCGGCGTTGGTCGAACGCTTAGCCGAGATTCCCACACTGATCGCTTGGAAAGATGGTCAAGGCGACGTGCGGCGCTACCAGATGAACATGCAGCGAGTCGGTGATCGCTTGCACTGGATCGGCGGCGCGGGTGACGATCTAGTGCCCGGCTACTATGCGATTAACATACGCACGTTTACTTCGAGCATCGCGAATTTCGCGCCGCGGCTGTCGCTGCAACTTCACGAGCGAGCATCCGCCGGTGACTCCACTGAACTGACGCGATTAATGACCAGTTACGTCGTTCCGCATTATGCGTTTCGCGCCCGGCGAAAGGGCTATGAAGTCTCGATCGTCAAGGCGATAATGAATATTTTGGGAGGGGCCGGTGGACCCGTGCGTCCGCCGCTCGTCGATGTTACGTCCGAAGAGATCGCCGAGCTGCGACTAATGTTGGAGAAGTGGCAGCCCGTACTGTAACAGGTGCATAGTATGGAGT
>JACCTF010000729.1 GCA_013812565.1 Pyrinomonadaceae bacterium
ACGCCCTGGCCTTCGGCTGCATACACTTTTAAACCCATCTCGCTCTTTGACGGCAAAACGTTCGACGGATGGGAAGGAAATTTGAAGTCTTTCCGCATCGCAGACGGCTCTATTGTCGGCGGAACTATGCAAGCCAAGATATCGCGCAATGAATTTCTCTGCACGAAGCGGGAGTACACAGACTTTGTCCTACGCTTGAAGTTCAAAGTCTTGGGTGAAGGCGCGAATGCCGGAGTGCAGTTCCGCTCGAAACGGATTCCGAACCACCACGAAGTAATCGGCTATCAAGCCGACCTCGGCGACGGCTGGTGGGGTGCGCTCTACGATGAATCGCGCCGCAACAAGCCGCTTGCCAAACCCGCAACCGCCGAGTTGGACAAAGTTCTCAAACGCAACGATTGGAACGACTACGTGATACGCGCTGATGGGAAACGCATTCGCCTTGCGATCAACGGTTATCAAACGGTTGACTATACGGAACCTGATAATCAGATTGATCAGACCGGATGCATCTGCGTGCAAATACACGGCGGCCCGCCGAGCGAAGCGTGGTATAAAGAGATAACTATTGAGGAACAGAAACCAGTAGGCAGAAGGCAGTAAGCGGTAGGCAGAATAAGCCGGTGGTCTGCTGCCTTCTATTCTGACTCCTGTCTCCTGACTTCTTCTTTTACATTAAGGAGCCTTCTATGAAATTCTCAATGCACAACTGGATGAGACCCGAGCAGATTGAGACGACGCTCGAACGGCTGCACCGCTTTGGGTATGACGGCATAGAGATCAGCGGCGATCCGGTCAAGTACAACACGAGCGAGGTGCGCCGCTTGCTGGATCAGTACGAACTGGAGTGCTGGGGCGGTGTGACAATCATGACCGAAGGGCGCGACCTGGTGCATGAAGACAAGTATGTGCGCGTCGGGACCGTCGCCTACATGAAAGATTGCATAAAGATGATCCGCGAGTTAAACGGCAAGATCTTCTGCGTAGTGCCTTCGACCGTCGGCAAAGTGAAGCCGATGGCAACGCCCGCACAGGAATGGTCATGGGTGGTCGAAGGCTTGAAAGAGGTCGCCGACTTCGCGCTTGAGCACAATGTGCGAATCGGCATTGAACCGCTCAACCGCTTTGAGACATATTTGATCAGCCGTCACGACCAAGCGCTCGCCCTTGCGGATGAGGTAGGCAGGGGCGTCGGCGTGGTGCTCGACGCTTTTCATATTAACATTGAAGAGGTGGATCCGCTTGCGGCGATCCGCGCGACGGGAGATCGGCTGGTCGATTTCCACGTCGCCGACAATAACCGCAAACCCTGCGGGCAAGGCAGCTATGATTGGCAGGCTGTGGTAAACACGTTGAAGGAGATTGGTTATGACGGGCACCTAACGGCTGAGTTTGTAATTCCGGTTGACCGCACGCCGCTGGCGAAGTCCTTCGAAAAGCGGGAAGATGATATGGAGTTCACTGCCGCCGATCTGAAGTTTATCCAGGACCACGGTTCAGGCCTGATCAGCGCGGCGGATTATGACAAAGCCGTCGAGGACAATATCAACCATCTCAAAAAGTATAGCTGAGCTTCCGTGTTTATAAGATTCAAAGTTGAGGAGGCTTGCGTGTTTTAATGAATACTGCAACGAAAACGGTTACAGCCAATGAACTGTTCCGAATGCCGGATGACGGCTTTCGGTATGAACTCGTTGACGGAGAGTTGATTCAGATGACACCGAGCGGAGGCGAGCACGGAGCCGTCGTTATTAACTTGTCGTCACCACTTCATCAGCATGTGAAAGTTAATAAGCTCGGCGTCGTTTGCGGTGCTGAGACCGGCTATAAACTCCGCTCCAATCCAGACACTGTGCTTGCCCCTGACATCTCGTTTGTGAGCGCTGAGAGGATACCAGCAAGCGGAATCCCTCAAACGTTTTGGACGCAACCGCCGGACTTAGTGCTCCGTTTCATAAATACGTATCGGATTAGGCGGCGTGCCTTAAGCACTGCCAACCTTGTAGGCGCTCGTACCATTCTTCAAGATCGGTGGTCGTAAACTTCCAGTCAAAGGGCTGAGCC
>JACCTF010000747.1 GCA_013812565.1 Pyrinomonadaceae bacterium
CACCAACACCAACACCAACACCAACACCAACACCCGTGCCGACTCCCACGCCAACTCCTGTACCAACTCCGACTCCAACCCCCACGCCGAGACCCCGCAGGAAGTCACCCCGCCGCGTTGGCGAAGCGAAGGTGCATGCACAGACGCTTTCTAATCAGATTGGTAACGCATCAAGTTCCAACTCGCAAAGCAAAGCAACGCCGGCGGCAAACGGCAACCAGCATAGCGGCGTGCGCACAGTCACCATCGTTGAGATCAATCAGCTTGTCGCAGAAGTTGAAGGAGCCTTTAACGAATTTGTTGCCGAACGAAGCTTGTTTGAATCGGCAGACAAAATACATCAGCATCTTTTGGCCGCGATTTATCTAACGCGTGCTGATGCTGCTCTTGTTGGGGCACAAGACGTTTCGACGGGGGTGCGTGATCGTCTACAGAAAGTTACCTCACACCTCGCCATGAGTGAGGATCTAATGCTTTACCGAAGCATTACAGCATCCACTGCCAGCAGTGCTCAGGCTAATAACGTGAGAAGCGACACTGTTGGCTCCGCCAGTGCTCGCTCAAGCGCAAGCTTCGCGCCTGTGCTTACGCGAGCAAGCCTTGGCACAATTCAAAGTGGTTCAACCCAAAATGTGCTGACTGCACAGACAAGCGTTTACGCGCCGGGCGTCGATGGTGCGCTGCCTTATGAACTCGCCGGCGTGAGCGTCACAATCGGTGGGCGAGCAGCGGCGGTGCTCTCCGTTTCGCCTTCGCTGATCACCTTCTACGTCCCGGCAGAATTAATGCCGGGTGAAGCCGAGGTGGTCGTGACATCGCAGGATGGCTATGTGTCGCGCGGCGCAACTACGATTGCGGCGATTGCGCCGGGGCTCTTTGCAGCGAGCGGCGATGGCGCGGGTGAGGGCACGATTATGAATGCCGCCACCTACGCCCGTGGGACGTTTGAAGTAACGACTTCAGAGGCGCTCGAAGGCGATAAGCGAACGCGCTTGATGATGTTCGCTTCCGGCATCAGCACCGCTGCCGCCAACTGGGATGCAACCAACGATGTTCGCACTGATGGCAGCACGGTCGCGAATCTCGCTGAATCAATCGTTGTTGAAGCGCGCACACGCGATGGACGGGTTTTCCGGTTGCCGGTTGAATATGCCGGGACTCAAGGTCGCTTGACTGGGTTGGATCAAATCAATTTTGTTCTGATACCTGAACTACAAGGTGCAGGCAACGTTGAACTTACCCTTATTGCAGGCAATTACCAAAGCAACAACGTGGGTATCACGGTTCGCTAGAACTTGCCCTCCGAACGGTCGCGAAAGAAGGAAATATGAGAAGCGATGTTTCAAGGATTGTTTCGCACGCTTTATGCGCTTCTACCACAAACCGGAATGGCTATTAAGGAAGACACCTCGAATTAAAACTTTACAGTAGTTGCTTCGGCGCGCCGCCCTCTAACTGGGGTTCGCTGAAGCGTTTGCTTGTTAAAGCGGCATTACGATAAGCTTGAGCAACTCGCGACGCCATCTGAAGCGTCAATTAACCTCACTGGGCATTATCGTTACCAACGTGAGAAGCCCGCTCCCACTATGTGACAACAGCTCTAGAAAATATAGATGAACGTTTTAACCCTGAAAGACATTTGGAAGCCCCTGGTTTTTGCCGGGGTTCTAGCCTTTGTTTATGCGACCTCGCTGACAAAGCTGGGTTCGGATTGGTGGAATGATCCAAACTACTCGCATGGCCTCTTGATTCCATTCATCATCGGCTATATTTTGTGGGCCGAACGCGAACATTTCGCGAGTGTTGCAAAACAGCCTAGCCTTTTGTGGGGAGGACTTGCGATCACGTGCGCGTTATTTGCTTTGTGGGCTGGGACGGCGGGCGCGGAACTCTATGTGCAACGCATGTCGCTGGTTCTCATGTTAGCCGGAACCGTCATCTATTTCTGGGGCTTTCGTATTCTGCAACTCTTGTTTGTGCCGTTTCTGCTACTGGTTTTAGCGATTCCCATACCGACTATTATCTTCAACAAGGTGGCTTTTCCGTTACAGCTTTTCGCCTCACGTTGTGCCGTGTGGGCGATGCGCGCATTTGACATCCCGGTTTTGCGCGAAGGCAATATCATTGAATTGATGCCCCTTGGCTCTACGCAAACTAAAAAGCTCGAAGTTGTAGAAGCATGTAGCGGGATTCGTTCGTTGATGACATTGCTGACGCTGGCCGTCGTTTTTGCTTACTTCACATATCCAAAAAGCGGCGATGATCTGGGCAACGCGCCGCGTGGCTCGAGATGGATTCCATCACATGGCTTCTGGCGCTCGCTGATTATTGTGCTGGCGGCGTTTCCCGTGGCGATCTTAACTAATGCTTTGAGAGTGAGCGGAACCGGCGTTCTATCACGTTACTACGGAACCGAAATAGCCGATGGGTTCTTTCATTCATTCTCCGGGTGGGTAATTTATATCGTCGCTTTTATGTTGCTGTTCGCCATTGGTTGGCTGCTTGATCGCGCGACCGCGCTTAGCTCAACCAAGGCCGCTGATGCGACAGCTTAGTGGATCGTCAAGTTGATACTGATAATTAGAGTTCGAGCTTTAGCTTGCTTCTGCCCATGACCAACAAGTCTTGTGGTTGAACTCTAAACTTACTTACGCAAAGATCACTTCAGGCTCATTTCACCAGAGAGTTTCACCAACCGATATGAACAACAAAGGAAAACAATGGCGTTTTTGGGGGCTGCTTGGAGTGCTCACGTTAAGCGGCGCGTTTGTAAACACCTGGGAGCGCCGCGGCGAAGCGCACGCCCCGCGGCGTGTTTTGAAGGAGCTTCCGGCGGAGATCGGCACGTGGCGTCAAACGGGTGCGGATGAGCGTTTCGATGCCGAGACGGAAAAGGTTTTACGCGCCGACGATTATCTCTCACGCAGCTACGTGTTACCAAACAATCATGTAGCGTCGCTGTACGTCGGTTATTATGCAACGCAGCGAAACGGTGCAACCTATCATAGCCCGCTTAACTGTCTTCCGGGGTCGGGATGGAACATGATGGCTGCAGAAACCGTGAAGGTCAATCCCGTGGACGGTGCACCAACCTTTGAGGCAAACCGCTACATCATACAGAAGGGCGATTACCGGCAGTTGTTAGTTTACTGGTATCAAGGCCGCGGCCGCTCCGTCGCCAGTGAGTATTGGGGGAAGGTTTACACGGTGGTCGATAGTGCGCGCCGCCGCCGCTCTGATGGAGCGATGGTGCGCGTCATGACCCCGATAACCTCATCAGATAGCGCAGCTCTCGATACTGCATTAGACCTGGCTGCTCAAGTCGCACCGCTTCTGCCCGAGTATGTGCCTAACTAAAGTATAAGTTCAAAGGTAATTCTTGTTTGAACGATAACGTCTGCGGCTTGCACTTATGACCCATATGGAGTATAGACTTCACGGCAGCGGCAGACCCTAGTCGCGCCGTAACACAGATGTTATTCACCTTCGCTACCCTTCACCCTTTAGCAATAAAAGTACATAATTTTATAGTCCTGGATTACGATGTTGTCTTAAGACGCCCCCTCGCAAAGATGATGGTGCTGTTCGGTTAAGCAGCATTTGTCCAGGTACACTACTTGCCTAACGGAATCATGCCAATAACACTTCATTTGCTATCGTAACTTCACATACTGCGAAACCACTGTTGTTGGCAGCGATGTATGAGAAATGCCTTAATTATCCCGAAGCTGGTGGCCGAATTGAAATAATTTTGAAGTAATCTCTCGATTGCTTGTGTAATTGTCAAGGTGTTACAGATGCCAACATCAGTAACACGATAACAAACACAATACTTGTGACTTATGGCTAAGCATTGTTAAACCAAATGCCCTGGTTGCGCATGCAGATAGTCGTAAAGGAGCTAATGAAAAGCTGATGAATATAAAAGAGTGCAAACGTTATTTGTCTGTTTTAGGAAGTCTGATTATTGTGGCTATTGTATCGGCTGGTTGCTCAAACCCAGAGCAGACCAAGGCTGAACATGTAAGCCGCGGTGAAGTATTACTGAAAGAGAAGAAGTTTGAAGAAGCTTCAATCGAGTTTCGCAATGCCATTCAGATTGATGACAAGCTGGCTGCGGCACACTGGGGATTAGCCCAGGCTCACGAAGGTGTACAGCGTTTTCTCGAAGCGGTCGATGAACTGAAACGCACGATCCAACTGGATCCTAACAATCTTGATGCGCGCGTAAAACTTGGCACCTATTACCTCGCAGGCCGCCGCGCAGATAATGCTGAACTTCTCGCCGAAGCGGAACGTCTTGCCAAAGAGGTTCTCGAAAAAGACCCGAACCACATCGAAGGCCACATTCTTGCGGCCAGCGTGCTCAATGCGCAAGGTAAGCGCAACGAGGCGCTTGCCGAATTGAACCGCGCCGTTCAGATTAATCCGAACCGAGTCGAGTCATATCTCGGCCTTGCCCGTTTCCACCTGCAAAATAACGATGCGAATAAAGCTGAGGAAACATACCGTCGCGCGCTTGCAATGGATGACAAATCGGCGATTGCGCATGTGGAGTACGGAAAGTTTCTCGCCGGCCGTAACCAAATGGAAGCGGCTGAGGGGGAATTTAAGCGGGCCGTCGGGGTTGATCCGAGCAACCGTGATACAAAGCTTTTGCTCGCCAGCTTTTACCTAAGCACAAAGCAACCCGATAAAGCCGAAGAAGCTTTCAAAGCTTATGCGGAACTTGATAAGGACCGTCCAGAGGGGCGCGCTACCCTCGCCGACTTCTATGCAACCACTGGTCGTTACGATGAAGCTATCAATATCTACCAAGACATCACTGCGAAGTCTCCTGACTACATGCGCGCGCGTTATCGCTTAAGCGAAATAATGCTGCAGCGCGGCGATGTGCAGGGAGCGACCACGCAGGTCGAGGAAGCACTTAAGAAAAACCAGCGCGACACACAAGCTTTGCTGCTGCGTTCGCGTATCAGGTTGCAGAAGGGTCAGACTAAGGAAGCTATTGATGATCTTCAGGAGGTTTTAAAGTCAGAGCCGAATTCGCTTGCCGGACTCTACTTTATGGCCGAGGCGAACATGCGAGCCGGGCGTATCGACCAGGCGCGCTCGTATGTTGTAGACCTCGAGAGGTTTTATCCAAACTACCTTCCGGCGAAACTGATGCAGGCGCAGATCAGCTTGAAGACAAACGACCCAAAGACTGCATTGCGCCTGACAAACGATCTCCTGGAACGACTCGGTAAAACAGCTCCTGATGCTCAAAGCTCGTTACAAATGATGGCCGAGCTACGGCCCACGGCGCTCATCGCGCGGGGCACAGCCAACCTACAATTAAAGAATCTGGCCGCGGCCCGCGCCGACATGGAAGCCGCGCGGAATGCCGCGCCGAATTCTCCGCTCGTCTACACAAATCTTGCGGTGGTCGCGGTGGCGGAAAACAAACTCGATGAAGCCGCGCAGCACTATGAGCGTGTGCTTTCAATGGACGCCGTAAATGCCGAGTCTCTTGGCGGACTGATCAATGTGTATGCCAGGCAGAACCGCGTGGATCAAGCGCAGGCGCGAATTGATCAAGCCATCGCGGCAGCACAACCAAACAAAAGTAGTGCTCCGCTGCATTACCTGAAGGCGCAGTTGTATGGGGCGCAGAAGAACGTGCAAGGAGCGGAAAGTGAACTTCGTCGTGCGCTCGAACTTGATCCGGAATACATGGCGGCCTACTTTGCGCTTGGCGCGATGTACGTCAACACAAACCAGCAGGACCGGGCCGTTGCCGAGTATCGTCAAGTTGTTAGCAAGAAGCCCGATAATGTCGCCGCGCATACCTTGATCGGGATGCTCGAAGATGGCCGCCGGAATCACGATGCAGCGATTGAGAGCTACCGTAAAGCCCTCGCCGTAGACCCTAACGCGCCGATTGCAGGCAACAACCTGGCATGGCTTTATGCCGAGCATGGCAAAGGCAACTTGGACGAAGCGGTGCGGTTGGCGCAAGGAATTGTCCAGAGGTTTCCGGACGTCTCAGGCTTCGCCGACACGCTCGGCTGGGTGTACCACAAGAAAGGGCTACATGCCGCGGCCATCGAGCAGTTGCAGAAGGCTGTTGCTAAAGAGAGCGGCAGCCCAACTTACCGCTATCATCTAGGGATGGCGCTGGCAGCTAAGGGTGACAAGGCCGGAGCGCGCCGCGAGATTGAGCAGTCGCTGCGCCTCGGCGAAGGAAAAGGTTTTGCTCAAGCTGATGAAGCACGCAACGCTCTCGCTTCCTTGTAAGCGGGCGGTGCTTCTGGTCACTGTAGAAACTTTGAAGGAGAACTAAAACCTTTGCGAGACGGCGGTTGAAGCTTTTGACTGTGCCCGGTCATCTTTAACCGCGTAGTTAATATCACTGAAAGATTCGAGCCTACTTAAACGCCGGCAGCCTACTCTTTGCCCGAGCAAAGGCCACGGTTGAAGTGAGGCATCGACGATAAGAAACTTTTTTGAGGAGTGCCTTTATGAGTGTTGAATTCCGCCAGAGAACCCCCGGCGAATACGCCAAAATCGCTTGGAGGCGTAAGTGGCTCATCATCCTGCCGACCATCGCCATCGCCACTGCTATTGCGTGGGTCGTCTATAAACTACCGAGCATCTATGAATCGACCACGCTCATCGTGGTCAAGCCTGCAATTATCTCCAGCTCGGTTGTTGCTCCAATCACTGACGTTGATTTAACCCTCAGACTCAACAACATCACCCAAGTGGTCACAAGCCGTAGCTCGCTCGAGCCTCTTATCCAGAAGTACAATCTCTACCATGCTGAGCGGCTCCGCGATGAGCCGATTGAATCTCTTGTTGGGCGCATGCGCGGAGACATCAGAGTGGAAGTTGCCAAAGGCCGAGATGAAGATACCAGCGGATTCCGCATATCTTATAGAGGAAGTGATCCTCGTTCGACGCAGATGGTCACGGCGGAGTTAGCAGGCAAGTACATATCTGAGAACACAAGTGAAACGACCAACATGACCGCCTCGACCAGGCAATTCTTTGAAGGCGAATTGAGCGAAGCAAAAGCACAGCTTGACCTTGTAGATCAGAAACGGCTGCAGTTTATGCAGCAGAGCATTGGAAGCCTTCCCTCTGAAGCGCCAGCCCTAATCGGGCAATTGAATGGTCTGCGCGAGCAGCAGAAAACTTTAATCACTGAGATCGGTCGCCTGCGCGACTCACGCACGGTGCAGAGCAATCAACTCAATGATTTAATAAATCAGTTTGATCGCGACAAGGATGACTACATAGTTCAGGCAAGTGATCCGAAGACGACGCCCGCCTATGGACAACTCGCGCAACGCAAAGCGACGCTTGATGCTCAGTTGCAAAATATGTTGACCACGCTCAAGCCGAAGAACCCCGAAGTGAAAGCCGTGCAGAACGAGATCGCTGAAGTTCAGCGCCAGATGGATGAGCTGACCGTAGACCATAAAAACAAAGTAGAAGAGATACGTAAGAGGATGGCGGGGCGAACCGACCCGCGCATCGGCGGCATTCGCGCCAACCTTCAACTTATTGATGGCGAAATCCAGCGGGCGCAAAAATCGCTCGGACAAATTGAAGTACAAGTCGGTCAGATCGAACAACGTCTCAACCGAGTGCCCACTTCAGAGGTCGGCCTCGAAGTTTTGAACCGCGAGTATCAAACAAAGAAAACTCAGTACGATTCGCTGCTCGACAAGGAGCAGCGAGCCAAACTCGCTGCCAACGTTGCCACTAATCAACAGGGTGAAGCTATTGAGGTGGTTGACCCGGCGAGCTTGCCGGAACGTCCCGTTGCACCGAATCGCCCGCTGCTGATGACGGCTGGTTTAGGCCTCGGGCTTGCCATCGGACTGCTGCTTGCCGCCGTCTTTGAGGTGCCGCGCCTGCTGACGATTCAAACAACAAAGGACGCCGAGCATTATACGAAGTTGCCGGTGCTCATCTCGGTGCCGGAATTAATGACACCTAGGGAAAAGCGTCGGGTTCAACTGCGCCACGCGCTTCTCACCGGTATTGGAATTGTAATAACAGTTGTAAGCATCCCGACCCTCGCTTACATTTTGAAACTAACGCGCGTCTTCGAGCTGTTCGTGGCGTAAGCTGCGCGGAAAGTCTTAAGAAGTCAGCGATATGAACGCGCCCTCTGCCCCGGGCGCGATTCGGAGGTTAAAAGAGTGTACAAAGATTTTTATGGATTAAAAGAGCTGCCTTTCGCCTTAACGCCTAACCCGCGCTTTATCTACTTCACCCCGTCGAGCTACGAGGTGATGGCTAATCTGCACTATGGCATTGAAAGCGGTAAAGGATTGATCGTCGTCACGGGAGAAGTCGGAGCGGGAAAGACGACCATCCTGCGCTGGATGCTGGAGCGTCTCGACCGCACGGTGCTCGTCGCCTACATCTCGAACCCGCGGTTGGTGGTTCAAGACTTTTATCAACATGTCGCCGCGCTGCTCGAACTGCGGGATTGGGAGACAAAATCCGATCTCTTGATTCTGCTCGGCAAGACCCTTGAATCGCGCCACACGCGCGGCTTGCGCACGGTGCTGATCGTTGACGAAGCCCACGGCATATCGCCCAGCGTGCTCGAAGAGATCCGGTTGCTGTCAAACTTTGAATCGGGTTCGGCCAAGCATCTACAGATTGTGCTGACCGGCCAGCCTGAACTACGCGAGGTGCTGAACAATCCTGATTTGCGGCAGCTCAAGCAACGCATCGCCCTGCGTTGTGAAATCAAACCGCTGCCGAACGTCGAAGAAGTCGAGCGGTATATCGTTTCGCGTTTGACGACGGCGGGCGCTGAACGCACCGAGATTTTTTCACCCGGCGCAATCGACTATATATACCGTTGTTCGGAAGGCATTCCGCGGCAGATCAACAACCTCTGCGATAACTCTTTGCTAGCCGGTTACGCTGCGGGTGAACCGATGATCAGTCGTGCGATTGTTGAAGAGGTGGCAGACACGTTCGATATGCTGCCACGCCAGAGCAGCCACCAGGCCAACCACGAGGGACAAGCACCGGCGCGTATCCTCACGGCCGCCGGACGCGCGGAGTTGTGGGCTGTCGGAGCAGGAACCGAGACGATAACAGATGGAGTGCCAACGCGCCGCGATGAAGATTTGCGAGAACAGACTGCTGAGGCGGACGAGGTCGGCGCAGCCTTCCGTCGTTCAGATTTTACGGGAGGCATGTGATGGGTAGAGTTTACGAAGCGTTAAGACGCGCTGCCGAGGCTAAAGCCGCTAACGGTCACGGAAGTGAAAAGGCGGAATCTCATTCGCAGAATCAATCTAATGTTGAGAGAAGCCGGGAAGTTCCCGCCGATCTGTTTGATCGATCACCCATTTTCGCGTCACACGGCGCGCACGCAT
>JACCTF010000782.1 GCA_013812565.1 Pyrinomonadaceae bacterium
GCTTCGATTGATTCCCGGACTCGAACAAGCAGAGTTCTTGCAGTACGGGCAGATACATCGTAATACTTACATCTGTGCTCCGCGTTTGATCACATCGACGATGCAGACGCGCGAGCGTCCACACGTCTTATTCGCCGGGCAGATCAGCGGAGTTGAAGGGTACGTTGAATCGGTGGCAACCGGCTGGCTTGCCGGATTGAATGCCGCGCGCATCACAAAGGGAACCCAACCGCTGCACGCTCCGGCAAGAACAGCCGTCGGCGCACTAGCACGCTATGTGTCGAGCGCTGACACGAAGAATTATCAACCGGTTAACATCACCTTCGCCTTGCTTGAACCGCTCACGGATGAAGAACGTCGCGGGGTGCGAAGCAAACGTGACCGTCACCACCTGCAAGTCGAACTCGCGTTAAAAGAATGGGATTCCTGGCTGCACACAATCCGCCGACAGGAGACTGCGCCGCTCGCGGCCGCCGGGTGATGCTGCTTGAATGCGGACAGCAGGATGGATCGCGCAAACTGCTGCGCTTCTTTTCTCTGCTGTGTTGTGTTGTGTGCGTTACGCCCTGCTGGTTAGCGGCGCAGTCCGGTCGGCAAAAGCCTTCCCCTACAAGTTCACCAAGCACACAGCGCCAGAAACCTGCGGAGACAACAGAACCTTCTCAAACCGGCGTGATTGGGCGGCCGTCCACCACAGGTCCGATTGTAACGGAGCCGGAAGCTCAGCGAAAGCCCGCCGCCGGAGCGACGGCGGACGACGGCAAAGACGATCCGGACGATGTCGTCCGCATTAGTTCAAACCTTGTTCCGATCATCGCTTCCGTCACTGATACCCTGGGACGCGCCGTGACTGATCTTCAGTTACAGGATTTCGAGTTGCTCATTGACGGGCAACCAAAACCGATCAGCGACATTAGCCGCTTTGACATGCCGGTGCGAATGACCCTGTTGTTTGATAACAGTTCAAGCCTCACCGCGGCGCGCGAGTTTGAGAAGAAAGCGGCGATACGCTTCTTCCGCCGCGTCCTGCGTTCCGTCGATCAAGCCGCGATCTATTCCGTTTCCACCGTCCCCCTGCTCGAACAACCTTTCACCGGCGATGTTCCGACGCTGGTGCGAACCATCGAAAACTTCGGCAAACCGCGCGGGGCCACCGCCCTGTTCGATTCGGTCGTCCAAGCCGCCAAATATCTTTATCCGCAACAGGGTCGCAAAGTGATCGTGATTGTCTCCGACGGCACAGACACCATCAGCACAATCGACTTCAACCGATCTCTTCAACTTGTGCAGACAACCAACTGCCAAGTCTATGCAGTGCAAACCGGGCACAGCAATAACGCCAACCTGCGCGACCTGGCGGCCGAACGTCGCCTCGGAGAGTATGCGCTGCAAACAGGCGGAGCCGTCTACACGCCGCAAAGCACCGCCGAACTGGACGCGGCCTTCGCACAGATCGCCGCCGACCTTGCGCAACAATACATTTTGAGTTATTACCCGACGGACGAGCCGGCAGATGGTCGCTTTCGTAAGATCACCCTGCACGTACATAATCGTCCGAACTTGCGCCCACGCGCACGCAAAGGCTACTTCTCCCCGAAAGGATGAAGGATGAAGGCGGAAAGATGAAACAAAGGTGATGCAGGTCGCGACGCCGCGCTTTCATCCTTCATCCCTCCGCCTTCATCCTTTCTTGAACATGGAACATTTACTGGCACAGTTCTTCGAGCACCTGCGTTATGAGCGCAACGTGAGTGAGCATACGCTGCGTAATTACACGATTGATCTCGGTCAGTTTTACGACCACCTGGTTCCGGCTGACCCACAAACCGGCGCACGTCGCGAGGTAGACATCAAGCAGATAGATCACATCACGATCCGCGAGTGGCTCTCAGCCTTGCACGCCGAGAAGAAAAAGAAGACTTCCATTGCGCGTAAGCTCGCGGCGCTGCGCACCTTCTTTCAGTTCCTGGTGCGCGAAGAGATCATCGAACTAAATCCTGCGAAGTTGGTCTCGACGCCGCGCTTGGAGAAGAAGCTTCCCATTTACTTGTCCATTGAAGATGTCGTGCGGTTCATTGAGACGCCGGACACGGAGACCGATCTTGGAAAGCGCGACCGGGCGATCTTAGAGTTTCTTTATGGCACAGGAATGCGTGTGTCGGAATTAACGAAACTCAACTTGCGCGATGTGGATTTTCGGGGCAAGCAGGTGCGCGTTCTCGGAAAGCGGCGTAAAGAGCGCGTGGTGCCGTTTGGCGATCCGGCGCTTCATGCCGTGCTGCAATACATCGCGGTGCGCAACGCTTTTCTGCAGCACGCGCCGTTGGCTGAACGCAACTCGGAAGCGGTTTTTCTCAACTATCAAGGCACACGCATCACCACGCGCTCGGTCGGGCGGATGGTCGATAAGTACATCCAGATTTGCGCCGGGATGCACAACATCAGTCCGCACTCGCTACGGCATACCTTTGCCACACATCTGCTTGATAGCGGAGCAGACCTGCGCGACATACAGGAACTGCTCGGCCATGCGCGGATATCGACAACGCAGATCTACACGCACGTTTCGTTGGAGAAGCTGATCGAGGTTTACGACAGAACGCATCCGAAGGCGTGATCAACAAATGCGGATTGCGGAGTTCGGATTGCGGACCTTCCGATTTTAGATTTCGGATTGCAGAATGCGGATTGAAGAAGAAGGCAGAAGAAGTA
>JACCTF010000808.1 GCA_013812565.1 Pyrinomonadaceae bacterium
TAGAGACACCCACGGCCGCTCCAATCAGAGGTAATAGGATGAGCAAGAAGAAGTCAGCAGCCCCTAATTCCGCCTTGATGGCCGTAGTCATCGACCACTCGGTGCGCAGGGTCTCCCAGTGAACGCGGATTAGATGTTCGTAGCCACTGTCATCCCAATCTTCATCTCGTCCATCGATTGAGGCTGTGCCACCCGTGCTCACCTCCTTTGCGACCGTCAACGCTTGAGTTGTGCCTTTGATTTTGACGGCGGAACCGACCGTGCAATAAAGCCCCACAAAGCCGCTGTTATGGAGGTGTCCCCGATAGTTGAACGTACCTGCACTACTCAGCACCAGCTCAACCCACCCTCCGACCGAGGAAACGCCGATGTGCCCTGACCTTAAGATGATCCTTTCCGGAAACTCGGTGACCTTCTGATCCTCGGCGGTCCATCCGATAGCTCCGCGCTGAAAGTGACTTATCCTCCCCGGCTTCTGCGTCTCGGGGTCGGTCCAGTTCATCTCGTCGGTGACGGGATATCCGAGATAACTCCTCTCCCATCCCAGTGCTGCCCAACGGTCGCGGATCGCTCCGTAGACCGCGTAGGCTCCTGTTTCCACCGTCCAGAAAATTGAAGCGTCGGCCGTACCGCCACCGGGCCGGATGGCACGGAAGTGGTTGAAACGACCTGCTCCGTCGACAGCCTTGGTTTCGTCTGTCATCGGATATCCGAAGGCTTCTGCCCCGAGCGCTTGCCATTTGGCGCGAATATCTCCATGCACTTCAAATGCGCCAATCGCCGGGTGCCAATAGATCGAGCCCCGCTCGAAATGATTGAACCGCCCGCTCCCATCTGCGGTGCCCGTCTCGTCAGTAATGGGATAGCCGAGGAAGCTCGCTTCGGCCCCTAGCGCGCGGTACTTATAGTAGATGTCTCCATGGACCCACCAAGCACCAAGATCGGGCCGCCAGTAGATCGCCCCATTCTCGTAGACCTGGTAGAAACCGAGAGCTTCCCCTCCGCCGAACTGCAGGCTACCTTGCGGATTGCCCGGGACTGGTCCTCCTCCAGCGTAGAAGGAGACCTTCATAAACTTTTGGTCAATAGCTAGATCAGCCGCATGCATTTCCTCCAGCAAATGGCTCACCAGAGGACCCTTCCGTATAGCCTTATGGACGGTACCAGAGGTGAAGCGCATTGCGGCGGTTTCTGCCCGCTCGACCGCCGTCTGGCTGAACTGAGTCAAAAGTCTTTCGCGTATATTCATGTCATGATTCATTAGAACCCTCCATCGGGTATGGGTGAAGATGGCTACGAGGCTGGGGCTGTCGCCTAAGGCCGCTGTTCAGCCGCGCCGAGCGAACAGCCTCCAACCACCGCCGCAAGAATGATGCTTAAGAATGAAGCTGTCGAAGCGTCGCGCTGCAACAGCTTGTTCGGGTTGCGCTCGCAATCGCCGGTCCCGCCGAACATCAACATTCAAATCTTCTTTTCATTTTGAAAATCGCAATCGCTGTACCATAGATGCGCGTCTCGTGTTTGGTTACCTGGAAGCTTCTGAGTACGCAAAGGATCTGAATGTATGACGCACGTTCGGTCAGACCAGCAGCTGCTCAGCCGGGGGCCGGAACCTATCCGGACGGATAGTCTGGCTATTTAATCGGATAGGTTGGAATGGCGGTATTGACTGCAGACGGGCTGCGCCGCATCGGGGATCACGAACAGGTGATAATCACGACCAACCGGCGGCCCGTCTTGATGAAGGGGTGGTGGTGGACTGCCGCGAAGTGCGAAGCCTGGGCGTGTAACAAACCACCACCCTCCGAAGCGAGTATGACCAAGTGACCAAGAGCTGAGGCGGTGCCGACGCGGCTCAACACACGGTGCAAGTGGAGCAAGTATGAAACGGATGAGATAATCAAAAACATCAGCATAGGCGGGTGCTTCATCCTGACGCAGAGTGACTTGACTATGGGTGATAGTGTCCGGGTTCGGATAGCTGTGCCAAAGCTGCTCTATATGGAATTAACTGGGCTGGTGGTTCGCAAGCAGAGCGGCTAAGGATTTGCCATTCGTTTCTAACAGATGAGTGCAACAGAACGAGCATTGCTCGTACGAGCCGTCACATACTTGCGTGACAATCTTCCTCTTAGGCCTTAACTAGCAGGCGTGTAGAATCAACTTAACCAAGCGAATGCTGAAGCATTCGCTCCTTGCAGTCTTAATCGATTGCATGAGAGGCGCGGTGTGGTGAGGATGCCGCGCCTGTGCTTTATTCAGCAATGCTTCACGCACACAATGATCATCCTTTGTGACTGCCCGATACTTCGTACTCACTAAAAATCTTGATGTGTACTTTCGGGTGCACCGCACGGGCTCTCTCGATGACCTTTTAGAACGTCGCTCGGGCATCTCGGATGAACAACATCTTATCTCTCGTTTCTTATTGCGTCAACTTGTTACTTTCTGTAAGATGTATATAAGTTTTATTGGTTACTTTTGTCAACAAGTATTTCTGACGAGGTGGAAACTTCCTTCGGCAATCAAAAGCATGGTGGTCACAACTCTTGACGACATAATCAGCCAGAGCGAAGCCGCTCGCTTACGCGGGGTCAGCCGAGAAGCAATCAGGAACTTGATTGACCGTGGGAGACTACGGGGCGTGACGGTAGGCGGAAGGCTTTGCGTCTATCGCAGTGAAGTACTGAGTTTTGAACCTGAGAAAGGTGGCCGTCCATCCAAGCAGGCGACCGTTACACCGCCGAATACTAAGAGCGAAATACGACGCGCGGATAAGACCGCCCAAAAGCTCAACCAAGCATTCAGGAAGGCCGCCAGGAAGGCCGCGGAAGACGGGCAACAAGCGGGTAAGAAGAAGGGCGGTAAGAAGTGAGCGACATTAACATGTATTCAGTTGCAGTGGTCGCCAGTCAATCTAAAGGTGACGCGCTTCTAAATGCTTTTGTAATTGCTTCAAACCAGGAATCCGCCTTAGAACAGGCATTAGTAACGCTCCGTGAAGAATCGGCTGAATCTAAGACAGGCAGGTGGAGAGTAGTCACCTCTAGTGTCAAGCAAATAGATCGTGACCTGCTTGAGCAAGCGGCAACGGAGATTCTGGGATGGAGCGCGCCTTAAAGCACAGAATACGTACAGTGAATAATTATTTAAGCCGGCAAGAAGAAAGGCAGCAAGAAGTGACTGAAGCTCGATAAGGAAAACGTCAGATGACTATCGGAACTGTCTCGCTTGTTATCTTAATCGTGTTACTTATCGTCGCTGCTCGCACATGGTTTTACAGCAGGGCTATGCTGATCGTGCTGATCTTGCTCTTACTAGGACATATTGAGTAAGCCAGCGAAAAGAAAGAGGCAGTAAGAAGTGAGCACCGAACAAGAGGAGCTAATAACCGAGGAGGACGCGGCGCGGTATCTGGGAGTCTCACCGGTGCACCTGATTGAACTCGTGACACAAGGGGAGCTTCACTTAGTAACAGTGCAAAAGCCAGAGGGGTCTGAGTCGATGTACTTCAAGGGCGAGGTGTTTCGGCTCAAAGAGCGACTTAGAAACCAGGAAAGTAGGCCGGAGACGACGCAA
>JACCTF010000787.1 GCA_013812565.1 Pyrinomonadaceae bacterium
GTAGTCCAAAGCCCCGACCGATGTAAAGCGTCGCCAGCGTCACGATGAAGGCCATCACCCTGAGCCGGGTAATGAAGAAAGCGTTGATCGCGCCACATAGCAGCCCGACCAGCAGAATAACCGCAAAGGCAAAGCTAAGCGGTAGTCCGGCGAGCACCATCTTCCCCGCCACCACGGCTGAAACAAACATGATCGAGCCGACCGATAAATCGATTCCCGCCGTTAGCAGCACGAACGTCATGCCCGTCGCAACGATCCCAATCGAAGATGACTGGATCAGTATGTTGACTAAATTACCCGGTTCGAGAAACTTCGGCGACAGATACCCGAAGGCCAAAAGTACGAGCGTGAAGAGAATGAGCGGAGTATGCCCCAGCCCGATCATCATCAATCTATTCTTCGCCCCCTTCATCGACTTCCCCCAAAGGCGGCGTGCAGCATTTGCTGACGGTCGAAATCGTGCGGCTCAAAGCAGGCTTTTATCTCACCACGATTCATCACCAGGATGCGGTCGCACATCCCTGTGAGTTCTTCAATTTCCGATGAGATGAACAGAACCCCGGCACCCCCTTCGACCGTCTCATTGATCAGCCGGTAGACTTCATACTTCGCGCCGACATCAATGCCGCGCGTCGGTTCGTCTAATATGAAGACCGCCGGTTTCTTCAGCAGCCATTTGGCGAGCACGACCTTCTGCTGATTGCCGCCGCTCAAATTTTTAACTGCCTCCCGGTGTATCGCCCCGGTGCTCAGTTGAACGGACCCGGAAACATCGGCGACGGCGGCGTTCAACTCATTGTGATCGATGAGCTTTGTTCCCGCCCGGGCGAATGCAGGAAGCGAAACCAGGGCGATGTTATCGGCAATGCTCGCGTCCATTAGCAGCCCTTCCTCGCGTCGATTTTCGGTGAGGAACGCCACGCCACGCCGAATGCATTCTCGCGGCGAGGTTCGCTCGATATGTTTTCCATCAATCACAATCTCACCTTCGGCGAATGAATCCAATCCGAACAGGATGCGCGCCAGTTCCGAGCGGCCCGATCCCATCAGCCCGGCCAGCCCGAGCACTTCGCCTTTATAAAGAGTGAAACTAACATTCTCGATGATGCCGGGTTGCGAAAGCGATTTAACTTCCAGCGCCGCCTTCGTTGTTGGTTTCGCCTGCCGCGCCGGATAAAGCTGATCAAGTTTGCGCCCGACCATCAGCGAGATCATGCGGTCGAGCGTAAACGCATCCTTCGCGCCCGCGTCCACTACCTGGCCGTCTCTCAGCACAACTATTTCATCACACAAGCGCATCACGTCCGAGAGCGTATGCGAGATGTAGATGAGCGACTTCCCTTCCATCCACAAACGCTCGATCAAGCTGAACAGGCGCTCTGTTTCACGCGCTGTCAGAGAAGTCGTCGGTTCGTCGAAGATGATGAGCCGCGCGTCGATACTCAAGGCTTTTGCAATCTCAATTAGTTGGCGCTCACCCTGAGATAAAAGCTCGACGGGCGTGTCGGGCGGATGATCCAACTCAACGGCTTCCAGTAACTTTCGAGTTCGTTCATGAAGCGCTCGTTTATCGATGAAAGGAATTCGGAGAAGACGGCGGTGTGGAAAACCTGCGATGAAAATGTTTTCGGCAATACTTAAGTTGGTGAAAAGATTTAGTTCCTGATGGATGAAGGCGATGCCTTGCCGCGTCGCGGCGGACGGATTCGCGGGTGCATAAGTTGCCCCTGCCAGCCTCATTGTGCCGGCATCCGCCTGCGTCACCCCGCCGAGTATGTTCATCAGCGTTGACTTGCCCGCTCCGTTTTCTCCCACCAACCCTAAAATGTGATTCTCCGTCAGACCAAAGCTGATGCCTTTCAGCACACGCACGCCGAAATAACTTTTCTCTATACCTTCGAACTCTAGAATCTTCTGATTCATACACAAACGAACTTAGTG
Source organism: Pyrinomonadaceae bacterium (assembly GCA_013812565.1). Lineage (GTDB taxonomy): Bacteria > Acidobacteriota > Blastocatellia > Pyrinomonadales > Pyrinomonadaceae > JACCTF01. The sequence continues at coordinate 1,942 of JACCTF010000787.1, forward strand.
GCTTTCAGATGCATGAGCAGGTGGCGGAAGCCCAAGCGTGAGCGCGGGCGTTGTTGGCTTTGTTGGCATCGCTCACGCGACCAACGCCCTCCCTCATGGTCGGGCTTCTGCCTGCTCACTCAGAATCTAACGTAGAAGATTGGCACACAAGCCGCGCTAGAGATAAGTGTTCCATCACTGTGTGATCCGATCAATCGTGATGATCCCGCTACAATCAAAGTAACTTTGCGCGAACCGTATCGAGTAGCGCGGCCAGCAGAATGACCGCGCCTTTGATCATCATGATTACGAAATAAGATGGAGGCTGCTCAAGCATGTTCAGGCTGTTGTCAATGAGCGTGATAAAGAGCACCCCGAAGACAGTCCACATGATTTTACCCTTGCCGCCAAAGAGGCTCGTGCCGCCGATTACGGCCGCGCCGATAACGTCAAGCAGAATCCGCTGTCCGAGTACCGGCGAGCCGGTTTCCAATCGCCCGGTATAAAGAATCGCCGCCACCGCCGCATAGAACCCGCTCACGACATAAGCCTGCGTCACGGTTCGATTCACCGGCACGCCGGAGATTAAAGCGGTCTTTGCATTCGTGCCAATCGCATAGAGCCAGCGCCCGAACAGAGTGCGACTGAGGGCGACATGCGCAACTATGCCGATCAGCATTGTCACCAACAAGGCATACGGCACAAAGAACAGAGCATCCTTGCCAATCGCGGTGAAAGCGTCGGGGAGGTTGTAAATCGGGCGTGACTGTGTGAGCCAGATGGCAAAGCCGCTAAAGAAGATCATCGTCGTCAAGGTGACGATGAAGGGCGGCATCTGAAGTCGAGTGATTGCCGCGCCATTAAACCATCCGAGCAGCGCGCCCGTCAGCAACATCGCCAGAATTCCGACGGGTACGGCCAACGGGCTTGCGCCGAGCAGTCCGTTATCGCCCGTCATGATCGAGGCGCCGACGACGCTCGCAAGCGCAATGGACGAAGTGGCCGAGAGGTCAATGCCGCCTGTGATCAGGACGAATGTTTGTCCGATGGCGACAACCAGCAGGGGCAACATGTTGGAGAAGATGTTGCTTACATTCTCGGACGATGCCAGCCCCGGCGTGAACGGCCACATCGCGAGGAAATAACCTAAACACAGATACAAAACCCAGTAATCGGAAGTTACAATCCGTTTCCATCCACGCTGTTTTAGTCGCGCGGGGGTAGCCTCCTTCTTGATTGCCGCTGCCTTCGGTAAACTCACAGTCTCTTTCTAATAAATCATCCCTGCGATAATCGCTATCAAGATAAAATTCTGCTTTTGCTTTTCACCTATCGCTCATCGCTTTTTAGAACTCATTGCTGTTGGTTTTTTGACATTAGCTCCCCACATTTTCGATGCCATCTCCTGCAGGTTGCTTTGATTGATGACGAAACCTTTATCAAGAATCATCTCCGGCACAGTCTTGCCTTCTTTCATATCGAGCACAGATTGCACAGCCGCCGCGCTTTCAAAATAGACATCCTGCACGCCGTCAGCATCCAGGTAGCGATCAGTAAGCATCTGGTAGGCAGTCGCGTCTCCGTCAAAGCCTCCAAGCAAAACGTGCCCTTCTTCCCCGATCTTTTTGTACTTCCCGGCGGCCTTCAAAGC
>JACCTF010000849.1 GCA_013812565.1 Pyrinomonadaceae bacterium
GGTAAACGCAAATCCCGGTGGGCCGGTGAAGTTGGGGCGCGCGAGGAATCCGAGTTCCGTCACACCCGTGGCGAAGGTGATGGCAATCGGAGCGCCGAACTGACCGAAGGCATTTCCTGTAGAAAGCAAACCTGGAAAGATACTACTGATGACAAACTGGCCCGTCGGCTTGGTGAACGTGAGAGTGTTTCCTCCGGCGCTCAAGACGAGAGGATTGGGGAGAAAGACCGGGAGCGGGCCGTTAATCGGGTAACTGGCAACGGTGTTTCCCGGATTAAGCTGTGCCGGTGAGGTCAACTGGACGGCATCGGCATACGTTGTGGCGGTAGTGGCGAAGCCGAGGACGGCGAACGTCGCTAGGGTGAGAACAAGCTTTCGTCTATGAGGCATCTGTTTTCTCCTTCTCAAGAACAAAGTCCGGTCAACGGAATGAACGCACTGTCACGGCAGCATTGCGCGTGATTGGCAAAAGTGGTGAGCCACACTTTCAAAACTTTCATCGCGGCTTGAATCTGCTGGCTAATGACCGCCGCTTTTGAGGAAGTCATAGGCCACGCCGCCCGCCGTTTCGCCCACGACATCAATATTTCGTTAGATACTTTTGCGCCTTCGCCAAAGTCGGCTTTGCACAGGCTATAACCAATGCCGACCAAGCCGAGCAGAACACGCACGGAAGCGAAACCCAAGCCAAGAGTAAGCGACATTCCAAGTCACCTCAAAACTAAATGACGGATGCGCCTCAAGAATACTCCTAAAAGCTGGCTACTTAAAAGTGACGGGTTGGAAGGCTTCGGAAATGCTGCGACTCGCACAATACGGAGGTCAGCTCGCGTATGTTTCAAGAAAGCAATCTAGCTTGCCTTTATGCTCGTCGTTCAAGAACCGCGCAGGCAATAGCTCGTAGCAGGTGAGTTGATTGTTCGATGTGATCGAGGGCTGTGCAAGCTTCGTGATACACAGACTGCGCTCGCTCGCGTGTTGCTTCAAGACCGTAGAGAGCCGGGTAGGTAGCCTTCTGTGCGCGTGCGTCTTTACCCGGAGTTTTGCCCAAGTCTTCGACGCTCGCGGTGACGTCCAATAGATCGTCTGTGATCTGAAAAAGCAGACCGAGCCGCTCAGCGTAAGCGGAGACATGGTTTAGCTGGGCCTCATCTGCTCCGCCGATAATCGCGCCGCAACGCGCCGCCGCCGTGATCATCGCTCCCGTTTTGTAACGGTGAATAAGCTCTAACTCCTCACCCTTAATCACACGCGATTCGGCAGCTAAGTCGAATGACTGACCGGCCACCATCCCGGCGGGTGTTCCGGCAGCGCGGGCCGTTTCAATGATCACGCGCACACGCACACCCTCATCGAGACAGTCATCTTCGGCGATTGTTTGAAAGGCCAGGGTTTGCAGCGCGTCGCCGGCGAGAATCGCCACGGCTTCACCGAATTGAATATGACAGGTGGGCCGCCCGCGTCGCAGATCATCATCGTCCATCGAAGGCAGGTCATCATGGATCAGCGAATAGGTGTGGATCATCTCAAAGGCGCAGGCCGTACTGAGAAGTGTTTCAATCTTCGCGTTAAAGATTTCGCCAACCGCGAGGACAAGCGTGGGGCGGAAACGCTTGCCGCCTGCGAAGAGGCTCCAGCGCATTGCCCTGTGAACTGAGGTTGGCTCGGTTGTTTCAGCGGGTACTAATTGGCCCAGACGCTCCTCAATCAGTGGGCGCCGTGCCAGCAGAAAGATGTGCGCGTCTGTAGATGAGTGCGCTTTTTCCGTAGTTGGAGTCATATCAGAAGACGCTTTCATCTTCCTCCGCGTCTTCATCCGTCCGCTCGGTGAGTTCATCTCCATCCAATGACTTCAGCACCGGACGCCCATCAGCGTCGCGCAGCAGCAGTTCAATCCGCCGCTCAGCTTCATTCAAACGCTCCTGACATTCGCGCGAAAGACGCACGCCTTGTTCAAAGAGTTCGAGACCGCGTTCAAGCGGCAGATCGCCGCGCTCCAGTTCGCGCACAATTTTTTCCAGCGCCACCAGCGCCGACTCGAAATTACCCGATTGTGCTTTAGCCGTTGCTGCCTCAGTCTTCTTCACTGTACTTCTTCCTCCACCGGCTCCACTTGTTCCACCATGTCCACTTGTTCGACGCGGCAGCGCACCACGCCTTCAGCCAGTTGCAATCGTAATGAATCGCCAACCGACACGGAGCGGGCGGAGCGCAGAAGATCGCCTGCTTCGTTCTGTGCCAAAGCGTAACCGCGTTGGAGCACGGCAAGCGGTGATAAAGCATCAAGCGCTGCAACTGCCACCGCCAACTGACGACGCCCGCCACCGAGTTGCGACGCTGCGGCCGCATCAAGCGCAAGGTGTCCGAC
>JACCTF010000854.1 GCA_013812565.1 Pyrinomonadaceae bacterium
GCGGCACACAGTCATCGCAGAGCGGTGACGCGAAGAAAGATGAACAAAAATCGAGCAGCGGTCAGCAAACCGCGCAGACCGATCAAACGAAGCTTGACGCCAAAGGTAACTGGGACCTGACGATCAAAACATCCGACGGAGAAACCATACCGGTGAGCCTCGACTTGCAGCAAGAAGGCGAAATCATCACCGGCACGACCACAAGCCCGGTCCTTCCCGCGCCGGTCAAGGTGGAAGATGGCAAGCTGACGGGCGACCAGCTTACGTTTTCGGTGATGGTTCCAGACGATAGCGGGTCATACAAAGCTACAATAACAGGCACGATCACAGGCGATACGATGCAGGGCAAGGTCGACGCGAGAGGGAATGCGATGGATTTCACCGGTACGCGGAAGAAGGCCACAGACGCCGCGCCCGCGAGCGACAAAGACAAGAAAGAAACGTCATCGCCGAAACCTCTTAAGTAGATTGATCAGTAGTCCCCGCCCGCGCCTCTGATACACGGGAACTTAATTCACTCCTACTGAGTCTTTCAGTAGGAGTGAATTGTTGTTTAACGCCGAAGCGGCGCTGGTGCCGCTCGAAGGTGCGCGGCAGCCTGACCCTAGGAATGAACGAGTGCTGTTCCGTCTAGCAGGCGTGCAGTTCGACATGAAGCACTTCGAGCTGGCGCGAGAAACGGTGATGGAGGCGATACGGCAAGTTCCGTCGGAGTGGTCATACTATTATCTGCTTGGGTTAGCGGATAAGGCGACCAAGCGTTTAGCCGAGGCACGCAGGAATCTTGAGCTTGCGGTGCGGCTGAATCCAAAGACGGTAGATGCGTTTAATCATCTAATTGAGTTGCCATAATTTCTGGCAACAAATAGCATGGTCCCTCGAATGATCTGGTAAGGGAGTCAATTATGAACCGAGCGTCTACCCTAAGAGTCTTGTTTTTGATCGGACTTTTCATGATGTTGGCACTCTGCTTTCGACCCGGCCTTGCTGAGGATTCGCAGAACCTGCCGAGGGCGTTCGTGGACGGCACGGGGCCGGGCTGGAAGGCTCTCGGGGAAAATGACTTCGCTGATGTCAACGGCCGACCCGAGACATGGACTTGGAAAGACGATTTGCTGAGCTGCACGGGCCAACCCATCGGGGTACTGCGCACACGACAGACCTTCGCCAACTTTGAGCTGGTCGTAGAGTGGCGACATCTGCGCTCGGCCGGCAACTCGGGTGTCTTCGTGTGGGTGCCGGAAGAGTCGCTAAAAGATTTGAAACCCGATGCGCTGCCGCAACAGGGCATCGAAGTGCAGATGCTCGACCACGGTTATGCCGAGCAGTATGAGAAGCGGACGGGGAAAAAGGGCGATTGGTTTACAACTAATGGCGATGTCTTTCCTGTGGGAAAATCGAAGATGAAGCTCTTCCCGCCGACATCCCCTAATGGCTCGCGCAGCTTTCCCCGCAAGCAACTCAGTAAACCGGTCGGCGAATGGAACCACTACTATGTCCGGGGGATCAATGGCGAAGTGCGACTGTGGGTCAACGGAGAGGAAGTCTCGGGGGGAAGTGGCAGCGAGCCGCGGACGGGCTACCTGTGTTTGGAATCTGAAGGCTCGCCGGTTGAGTTCAAGAACATTCGGATTCGTGAATTGCCGTAAACAGAAATTCGTCCATCAAATGGAACTGATCGCATAATCCGCACAGTGCTTTGTCTTGATGAGCAGAACAGTCATAAAATCCTTTCGCGGTTACCTGACTCGCATGTAGCAGCAGGTTTCTCCGCAGTCACCAACTATCACGTATCAAAGAGGAGTGCTCACAATGTTCCTTCGCAAGGATGCGATACTCAAACAGGTTTTCTTAAGTTGTTTACTTATGCTCGGCGCCTTCCAACGCGTTTCAGCGCAATCAGCCGCAGCTCCGCAACTTGCCGCTGATCGTTGGGAAGCAGAGATTCAGGCGTTTGAAAACAGCGATAAGACAAAAGCGCCGGAGACGGGTGGAGTCCTCTTTATCGGCAGCTCAACCATCCGCCTTTGGAAAACTCTGGCGCAAGACTTCCCACAACTCAAAGTCATCAACCGCGGCTTTGGCGGTTCGCAGATCGAAGATTCCCTTCGCTACGCGGATCGCATCATCATCCCGTACAAACCTCATCGCATTATCCTCTACGCCGGAGGCAACGATCTTAACAGTGGCAAAACTCCCGAACGGGTGGCCGAAGATTTTAAGCAACTGATCGCGCGCCTTCGCCAACAACTTCCCGACACGCGCATTACATACATCTCAATCCTGGCAAGCCCGGCGCGCTGGCATCTCGATGAGAAGATTCGGCAAACGAACGATCTCATTAAAACATTCGTCGCGCATGAAGGTCACCGCTTAAGTTACCTTGACGCTTACCCGCGCCTGCTCGGCACTGATGGAAAGCCGCGTCCCGAGTTATATGTCGAAGACCGGTTGCATTTGAACGAGGCGGGCTACCGTGTGCTCCAGGCGGCAGTGGCTGCACATCTAAAGACGGAGAAGAAATAAGCGGCGCGAGATTCGAGTGTTAAATTCATGAAGCGAGCGGCATTCCTGATCTTGCTCCTCTGTCCGCTGCTGAGCTACGGACAGAACAGAACTCTGATCAACCCTCTGCTCCCGGCGGGAGCCGACCCGTGGAGCGTCTACAAAGACGGCTACTACTATTACACCCACACGACGGGCAGGAACCTGACGCTATGGAAGACGCGAAGTCTTGCCGAACTTGCACGCGCCGAGAAGAAGATAGTCTGGACGCCACCCGACACGGGACCGTACTCGAAAGAGATTTGGGCACCAGAGCTGCACCATATCGACGGCAAATGGTACTTCTACTTCGCCGCTGACGATGGCAGGAATCGTAACCACCGCCTCTGGGTTCTGGAGAACTCCGCGCGCGATCCGCTACAAGGCACGTGGAAAATGAAAGGGCAGATCATCACCCCGGATGATAAGTGGGCGATTGACGGCACGGTCTTCGAGCACCGGGGACAACTCTACTTGGTATGGTCAGGCT
>JACCTF010000873.1 GCA_013812565.1 Pyrinomonadaceae bacterium
GGCAAGATTCGAACTTGCGACCTTCGGTTTCGTAGACCGACGCTCTATCCAGCTGAGCTACGGGTGCTTGTGTGTGTGGCGAGCGATTCCGAATATACGAAGCGCATTCATTACTGTCAAGCTGCCGTGATCCGGCAAAAGATGCCCTTGGTGGTGCTGCACTTGGCGCAAAGTTTGGACGCGAAGATCAACTTTATAATGGGCTTGTTAAGAAAAAATTCACCGTCGGTGATGGAGGTCCTAAATGAGTATAACTTTGAACAGACGAGATTTCTTGCAGAGCGGTGCGGCCGGCGTGCTTCTCTCGGCGAGAGGTGTTGAAGGGGTTCAACCGAAAGCTTCAACTGTCGCTGGCCCACTCAAAAAAGCGGTTCTCGTCAGCATGCTGCCGAAGGAGATGAGCTATCCCGATCGGTTTAAGTTGGCGGTCGATACGGGCTTTGAAGCGATGGAGGCCCAGACGGTAACCGATCCTAAAGAGGCCGAAGCGATTAAAGTTGCCGCGGAGAAAGCGGGACTGCGCATTCACTCAGTGATGAATATGGATCACTGGAAATTTCCGCTCTCAAGCGACGATCCCGCAGTCGTTGAGCGCAGCCTAAAGGGCATGGAGACCTCGCTGCGCAACGCCAAATTGTGGGGGGCTGAGACGGTTCTGTTGGTTCCTGCCGTCGTCAATCCGAAGACGAGTTACCGGGATGCCTACACGCGCTCGCAGGTGCAAATCAGAAAGCTGATTCCGCTGGCGCAAGAGTTGGGTGTGGTGATCGCCGTCGAAGAGGTGTGGAATAAGTTTCTGCTCAGTCCCGTCGAGTTCGCCGCCTACGTTGACGAATTCAAGAGCCCGTGGGTGAAAGCCTATTTCGATGTCGGCAACGTCGTGCTCTATGGCTACCCGCAGGATTGGATCCGCACTCTGGGTAAACGCATCGTTAAATTTCACTTGAAGGATTTCGACAGCAAAACCAAAGAGTTCGTCCCCTTGCGCGAAGGTAGCATCGACTGGCCGGAAGTCCGTCGAGCCATCACCGAGATCGGGTTCAGCGGGTATCTGACAGTGGAACTGAAAGACGGGGATGCCGCCTACCTACGCGAGGTGAGCGCGCGGGTAGATAAAATCCTTGCAGGCGAATAGTGTTTCGTTCTCATCTGCTTATTACTCACAGTCAATCGAAAATCTCAGACACACGGCAGCGAAAACCAGGCACCGCATCGCTCAAATCAAGCTCGTCTTTGTCCGTCAGTCTCGTGATGTCTGTCAGCGATCGATATAGAGTGACTGACCTTGATGCCGGGTTGAGTGTCAAAGCAAGACGCACCCCGGCTTTCAGCCAGGAAGGGATCTTCTCTTCAACTTCCACCGCCGTGTCGGATGGTGAAAGTGTTTCAGCTACAAGGTCAGGGGCAAGCTCAAGATATTTGGTTGTGTCGGCATCCGCGGGAACGCGCCCACGGGCTACGAAAGCGATGTCTGCCGCGCGCACAGTAGCGCGACCGTCCGGGGTGCGTGCAATGACGAAACCCGTCTCTGCGGCGAGCACATCGCCGAGCTTATGTGCGAGTACATGAATCATCAAGAGACCGTGCAGTTTACCGGTATAACGTCCATGATCGAAACCTGTTGGAACCATCTGTCGCAATTCTCCTTCGATCAGTTCATAACGGTAACCGTCGTCCGGCATATGCAGCAGTTCTTCTTCGGTTACAAAGCTTTGTGTTATCACCATCGCGCTTAACCCTCACTATTTCTCTATGCAAGAAGTTACTTTCAAAGCCTGAAGTTAACAGTCGTGGCTAACTTACCTGCGGGCTTCTCCGATACAGAAAAGATTGTCATCTGAACGAATGAAAATCTGACCATCGGAAACCGCCGGGCTAGCCATGCACCGCTCCTCCATCTTGTTGCTGCTGAGGAGTTCATAAACGGGCTTTGCCGCGACCACCGTAGCTTCACCATTCTCGCTCAGCGCGTAGACCTTGCCGTCAGCGGCGATGAGGCTCGCGAAGTAATCTCCGCGGGCGGGCAGCCTCTCCTGCCACGCAAGGGCTCCGGTGCGGGCATTCAAACAGGTCATCACTCCACCGTTTTTCACGGCATACAAGTAGTCTCCCACGATCACGGGAGAAGATGAGTAGGGCGCGCTTCTTTCAAAACGCCAAGCGACATGCGAGCCGGTAATATCCCCGCGTCCGCCAGGGCGGATTGCCATGATGATGTTTCCTCCCGGCCCGTTCGATGCGACGTAAAGTAGATTGTGAGCGGCCACGGGCGTCGGCGTAACCCAGGTGGTCAGTCCGTCCACCATCCACAGTTCCCGCCCGTCGCGCGGGTCATAAG
>JACCTF010000919.1 GCA_013812565.1 Pyrinomonadaceae bacterium
AGTCATTACACACGCCTTACCGACTAGCGCTGTGAAGCGAAGCCAATATGCTGAATTCCCCTTATTAAAGGTCTGCATCTGTTTTTCCCGTGCGCTACGACTCGTGCTCTATAGTCAATCACGGTAAAGATGATGAGTTCAGAGTTCAATCATAAGGCTTGCTGACGGACGCGGACAAGCAAGCTAGAATTGAACTCTATACCTCAAAATGAGCGTGACTGACTACTATAGATCCCGCGGACTGTGTTGTGAAACCGTGTGATGCGCCGAAATAGTTACGCCACGCTAAATCTATTAGCTCTGAGGTGACCTCGAAGGCGCGACCTTCAAAGAGGCAGATGTCTGCGATGCGGTCTAGTAAGTCGCGCGGCTCGCAGGCCTTCATCTGACGATCTTCGATTAAGTAGTTGTTCAAGATGTGAGCATAGCAGGCTTGATTAACCGTAATGTTACGCGCCGCGGCAGCGCGCCGAAAAATCTCGATGTAGGCGTCAGGCGTCGGCGGTTCAAGGCGGGCTCGATAGCCAAGCCGTCTGAGGAACGCTTCATCCACCAAGTCCCGTTCTTCCAAGTTAGTTGAAAAGATCAACAGTTGCTCGAACGGCACTTCGATCTTTTTGCCGGTATGCAAGGTGAGAAAGTCTATGCGACGTTCCAAAGGAAGGATCCAACGGTTGAGCAGGTCTTGTGGTTGGACGCGCTGGCGGCCAAAGTCGTCAACAACTAGCGTGCCGCCGTTGGCTTTCATCTGAAACGGCGCTTCGTAGAATCGGGACACTTCGCTCCATTGCAGATCGGCGTTCTCAAGCGTCAGTTCACCTGCCACAACAATCAGCGGACGCTGGATTCGCACCCAGCGCCGATCATATTCAGTAAGCGTTGCCCCCTCCGGCACCGGGCGATGCATATGAGCATCGAAGACGCGGATAACCTGCCCATCAATTTCGATAGCATACGGAATCCAAATCGTGCCATCCAGTCCGCCATTGATCCGCTCTGAAACAGCCGTTTTGCCCGTGCCGGGGGGGCCTGTCAAAAACAACGAGCGGCGCGAACTGACTACGTAACCGAGCGTCTGCAACAGCGAATCCGGCAACACCAGGTCGCTCATGGCCGCCCGCACCCGATCAATCGTCGCGGGTCGCACGGGCACAGCTTGAAGCTGCACCATGTGCGTGTAGTCGGCTAGTGAGACCGGCGCCGGCCCGATATAACCGCAGACACTTTGGAGACGAATGACGCGCTCCCAGCCACGCTCCAACATCGCATAGCGTGTTGCTCCCATCGTCGTCTGCCCGCGCACTTCAACCAGCTTTTCGCGGTAGAGACGTTGCAACAGATCTTCCGTGAGCATGCGCGGCAAACCAAGATGGTCGGCCACCGCAGTAGTCGTCTGGTCAGGCAAGATGGCTATGACTTTGAGCGCGAGATCGCACAGAAAGCCGGTTGGCACAACCGTCTCGGAGAGTTCCTCCGGCACAGGTGGCCCCAGTCGCTCGATCTCAGCACGCGTCAACAAACTCGTGTGCGCCATCCGCGATCTACCTTCCAGCACAGATGAAGATTACTCGATCTACTGTGGTTCCTGTTTCGGAGCGCCTTTTCCAGCAACCACTTCGCCCCGCGGCATAACGAGCACCGCGCGCCCTGCGGCTTCGGCTTCGTCGTGACGACCAACTCGCGCGTACAGATCAGCCAAGCGGCGCAGCGCCGTCGCCGAGTTTGGCTCAAGGCGGCGCGCATCTTCATAGTGCTTGATGGCTTCCGTGTCACGACCGGCGCGCTCCAGCATTGCCGCCGTGTTGAGCCGTGCGTTTAATTCACCGCCGGCACGCTCAAAGGTCTTGAAAGCATCATCGTATTTGCCTAGCCGAGACTGCGCCAGGGCCAGGTTGTTAAGAGTCCGTTGATCGTTAGGAGCGAGTTTTACGGCATGCTTCAAACGCTTCACCGCCGCGCGGTAGTTGCCGTCCAGATATAACGAGTAGCCGAGATTATTGAGTATCTGGACGTTGTTCGGCGTCGCCCGCAGAGCGCGTTCATAAGACTCACGGGCGCGTTGCCGCAGACCTTTGCGGTCGTAAGCGATGCCCAGCAGATTATGCGCTTCGCCAAGACGCGGATCGAGCGAAGCGGCCACCGACAACTCAGCAATCGCTTCGTTTATCTTCTCGCGATCAAGCAGACCGCGCCCCTGTACGAGATGTTCCTGCGCAATGCCTTCCGAAGGTGGCGGAGCGCTGGTCGAGACTTTATCAACTCGCGCAACATCAGACCTTTCAAACTTCCTCGCGTCTTTCTCGTTGATGCGCTCTAACAAAACAATCTCTTTATCTTTGTTACGGCCGAGCAGTTTATTGCCAACCGCCCGGACCGCCCGGAAGGGGGCTTTGAACACCTTTGCAAAACGATTCTCGCTCTGCTTCGATGACCACATACCGCCAACCGGCGTTCCGCCGGAGCTGATAACGTTTGCGGCTCCGTCTCCACCGCGCTCAATCGTCTCGGCGCTCCATAAACCTGCGATGCCGATGGTCACAACCAAAGCGGCTAAGACAGAAGCGATTATCCACTTACGCATTGCTGTAATCCCCTTTCAGTAGTTTGCGAAATAGTCCATGAGGTTAATCACAATCGGACCAAAGATAACGATGAGAAACGCCGGAAAGAGCAGGCATGCCAACGGGAACAACAATTTAACGGCTGCCTTTTGTGCCGCCTGCTCGGCGCGCTGTCGTCTCTTGGTGCGCAAGCTATCGGAGTAGATGCGTACCGCCCGTGTAATAGAAGTTCCAAAACGATCTGCTTGAATCAACATCGCGACGAGGCTTCGTAGATCATCAACCCCGGTTCGCTCCGCCAAGTTTCTGAGCGCTTCTTCGCGCTCGCGCCCCACACGAATCTCCAGATTGGCAATCTCAAATTCGGTGCTGATGTCTGGATGAACGTCCATTAATTCTTCGCTCACTCTCAGCATCGCGGCATTCAGACCGAGTCCGGCATCGACCGACACAACCATCAGATCAAGCGCGTCGGCCAGTCCCCAACGCAAGCGCTGTTGCCGGTTGCGGATCATGCGCCCCAGGATATAACGAGGCAGAGCGAATCCGACGATGAATGCCAACGAGCACCACATGAGCAAGTTGTTGAATGGCTGCATGGTTGCCATCGACCACACCACCGCAACGAAGGGAAAACTAAAGAGCAGGATGATCTGCACCGCGCGGAAGATAACGGGTGCTTTAGGCGAATGATACCCGGCTTGCATCAACTGTTTCTGTAACTTGGTTGATTCTGCCGGCGAAGGTGGCGCGAGGCGGTAGATCGGCGTTGCAACGCGCTCGGCCACCGTGGTTGTAATCGGGCGCTCTTCAACACCCGTGTTCGCCCGTGCTTCCGGCCGGTTAAAGGGGCGGAGTCGCTCGGTCGCCGAACTCGTTTGACCGAACGCAACCCAGTACAAGCCCATGATAGCTAGTGTGATGAAGATGAAGGTAGAGATCGTGATAAGAAGAATCATAGCTTCACCCGAATGCAGTCGTCAGCAACAAATCGCTCACGCTGTTTTATCGCATAGCAGCCCTGCAAGAGCTGAATTCAATAGCCGGTGGCAATACGCCACAGGATTCTAGAACGCAATTGCCGCACTGACCCTGAAAGGTCGCACTAGTTGCTGTGACCCGTTCAGGGTCAGGGCTTAATCTGACCAACTACCGTGGGCATTGCCCACAGCTTTTATATTTCTGCCCCTTCGGGGAGACTTCTCAAACAGCCTCTCATACTTTGATATTCATAATCCGACGCATAACGATTATGCCCCCGATCTGCAAGGCTAACGCGAGGGCGATCAACTTGTGGCCGCGCGGATCAGTCCAGAACACATTCATGTATTCCGGATTCACTGAAGTGGCAGCGACGGCGAGAAAGACGGGTAGAGCGCCGAGGATATATGCCCCCCAGCGCGACTGCGTGGTCAGCGTTCGCAACTCCTCAACGATGCGGAAACGGTCGCGGATGGTATGAGCAACTTTCTCCAAAATCTCTCCCAGATTGCCGCCGGTCTCACGTTGGATCAACACCGCCGTGATGCACAGACGTAGATCGATCAGCGGAACGCGTCGGGCAAGGTTTTCAAGAGCGAGTTTGAGGGAAAGCCCGAGGTTTTGTTCCTCATAAGTTTTGCGGAACTCGGTTGCAACCGGTTCCGGCATCTCAGTCGCAACCAAGTGCAGCGTCTCCGAGAATGCATGCCCGGCGGAGAGAGCACGGCTCATTAGTTCAAGCGCCTCCGGCAAATACTCAAGAAATTTGTGAAGCCGCTTCTGGCGCGTCAACGTGACGTGCGCGAAGGGCACCACCGCCGCCAGCACGCCCGCGAATATGACAACCATCCATGAGCTTACGATCACGGATATGGCGAGCATTGCCAGAATGCCGGCCATTACTGAGAACATCACAAGGCGCGCCACAGTGATATGGAAATCCGCTTGATCAAGCCTGCGCTTGAGTCTGACGGCCACCGGGAGGCTAAGAAGGCTACGGTTCAACCACGGGATTTCACTAAGCGTCTCCTCGCGTGAGAGCTGAATCTGAATATCCACATCGTCCGTGTCCGATGTGTAAATCAGAGCTTCGGCCAATCGCTGCTGGAGACGCCGACGCTGCGCATCTGATTTGCGCGTGGCGATTAGATACAACGCGTAAGTCAGAAACAGGCAGAAGAGAAAGATAGAGAATTGAATCATAAGCTCTCGATACCCCTTCGTCCCCTACACATCTTCGAAGAGCGCGCGCGGCAATTGCATCCCGTAGAGTTTCAGCCGCTCGGCGAAGCGTGGGCGCACGCCCGTCGGGCGGAACCGACCCACCACCCCCCCGCTCGTGTCTACTCCCCGACGCTCATACTGGAAGATCTCCTGCATCGTAATGGTCTCACCTTCCATCCCCGTGATCTCTGAGATTGAAGTAACGCGGCGCGTGCCGTCATTTTGCCTCGCCACCTGAATGACCAGATTGATGGCCGAAGCGACCTGCTGGCGCATCGCGCGCTCGGACAATTTCACGCCTCCCATTTGAACCATCGTCTCCAGACGTGACAAAGCATCGCGCGTCGTGTTGGCGTGAATCGTCGTCAAACTTCCGTCGTGGCCGGTGTTCATCGCCTGCAACATGTCGATGGCTTCATCGCCGCGCACCTCACCGATCAGTATGCGGTCGGGGCGCATACGCAGGGCGTTGCGGACAAGGTCGCGCTGTGTGACTTCGCCGCGCCCTTCGATGTTCCGCGGCCTGGTCTCCAAGCGGACGACGTGAGGTTGCTGTAACTGCAATTCGGCCGAATCTTCGATTGTGATAATGCGATGATCATGCGGTATATAGGCCGAAAGCGCATTGAGGAGCGTCGTTTTACCGGCACCAGCCCCGCCGGAGATGAGCACGTTCAGACGCGCCTTGACGCACATCTCAAACATCACGGCCATGTCGTGAGTCAACGCCCCTTTGTCAATCAGCGCGTTCATCCGCAGCGGGTCTGTGCCGAAACGACGGATCGACAGCACCGGGCCATCGAGGGCGAGCGGCGGAATAATGGCGTTGACGCGCGAGCCGTCAGCGAGCCTGGCGTCAACCATGGGGGATGATTCGTCGATGCGGCGACCGACTGAAGAAACGATGCGCTCGATAACGCGCATCAAGTGTTGATCGTCCTTGAAAGTAATGTCAGTTTTTTCGATCTTGCCGCGCCGCTCGATGTAAATACTGTGTGGAGAGTTGACCAGAATGTCTGAGATCGTCGGATCCGCCAGCAGGATTTCAAGCGGGCCGAGACCGAAGAGTTCGTGACGCACTTCTTCAATGAGCCGCTCGCGCTCAATCGCCGAGAGCGGCGCATCTTCGAATGCCAACAAATCTTTGGCAAGGCGTGCCACCTCCGCATGCATTTGATCGGTCGCAAGCATGTTGAGCTTGGTCAGATCCAAACGGTTAATCAACGTGCGATGAAGGCGCGCCTTCATCTCTTGAAAGTCGTTCTGCCCAAGACTCGCCTCTTCGGCGCGGGCAGCGGCATTGGCCCCTGTGCCACCGAGTCCGTTGTCTTTAATTAACCTTTCGCGAAGTGCCATGATCGTTATCTATACGGCTGATCCTGTAGCTTTAACTTCAAATGCCTCTTTCGAGCTATGCTTTGTCGAGCGTCTCACGCAAGGAGAGCGACTCGGACGCGGTGCTGCGCCGGAAGATGGATTTCATTCTCCTCGAACGCGACTCTTGCTCGATATGTCCTTCGGTTGATCCTGTAATGGTTGCGGCGATACGTTTGATCTCCCTTGCGATAACCGAAGCGGGTTGAGACTCGACCAGCGGCTGGCCCAGGTTGATGGAACTTACAACCGCGCGGTAATCACTCGGAACATGGCCGACGACGCGGTCGCCGATATAACGCTCGACCCTCTGCAACTCCGGATCAATCTGTTTGCTCCAGCGATTGATCACGACACGCACTTTATGGCGCGGATAGGAAAGGCGGTCAAAGATCTGGAGAGCGCGTTGGGCGCTGCGGATCGACGGTATATCAACCGAGAGGACGAGCAGGATGTCGTCCGACTGATCGAGGGCAGCCAGTGTGTTCCCGTCGAAAGTGTGCGGCGTATCCAAGACGATATAGCTGTAGCGTTCGCGCAACACCTGGATCACGTCGAAAATGTGTTCCGGCCGGATGTCCTCGGCGGAACCGGCTTCGCGCGGCGCGGCCACCAGTGAAAGCTTCGCGGAATGAGGAACAAGGTAACTATGCAGCAGCGCGTCGTCCAACCTGGCTCGATTCTCAACGAGGTCGGTCACCGAGAACTTCGGCTCGACGCCGAGAAACAGATCGAGGTCGCCAGTCTGCAAGTTGAAATCAACGAGCACCGTCGGTTTGTTAATCGCGGCGGCGAGGTTTGCGGCGATAAAGGAGACGCCGCAGCCGCCCTTGCTTGAGAAGACGGCGACCACGCGCCCACGCTTCTTCGGCGTTTCCGCGCGCCCGACGCTAAACTCCACCGTGCGATCAAGCACAATCTTGAACTCTTCCGGGATCACGGGCAGGCGCAAGAACTCGCGCGCTCCAGAGCGCAGAGAACGCAGGATAAGATCGGGCGAAGCATTGCGCGAAGCGCAGATGATCATTGTGTCCGGGCATTCGGCGGCGATGCGTTCAATCAACAGAGGTGCCGGTTCAGACTGCGTGCCAAGCATCACGATAACCGCCGACGGCCGCCAGCGCATAATGTTCTGGCTGATCTGCTCTGTTTCATCACTAGCCATCAACAAGCGTCCACGACCATCAGCGGCCAACGCCGTGCGGATCTCGCTTAAGTCGTCGCGAGCAGCGTTTAGAACAACAAAGGTGAGAGGCTGAGTCATGGCTAAATTTTCAATCAAGAAGCTTCTTGTTAATTGATGCTGCGCAGTCAGAACATGAACGAAGCGCACAAACTTAGCCTGCGTGAGCAGGCAGCAGTGTAGCCCCGCGCGTGAGCGTGGGGAGATATGCGTCCACAAAATTCAGTATGCGTGACATAAGTTATTAAAAGGTTAGCTCGAAGCACAAGGATCAGCCCCGTTGACAAAGTTCTCGCAGCCGCTGCTTTCAACAGGCAGTACGGTCGTATATGGCGATAGCTCAACGTATGTGCCGATGAGCGGGACGACATAAGTAAATGTATAGTTAATGGTTACAGTAACTGTTCCGTTATTCATTCCGTAGCCATACTGGGAAGAGGAACTTGTCACTTCAACATCAGCCACGGTTAACCCCGGCACAACCGGCCTGGCATCCGCGTCCAGCTTGCCATAAACGGCAATCCTAGCGGCATCACCAAATGCGTCTGCAGGGTGAGTAACGGCATATCGCGCCGCGCGCCGCGATGCGTTCGCCAATTCATTGTGTACCCAAAGAAGGCGTCCTAGTTCCAGTGTTCCAAAAAGCATTGTAAAGAAGAATGTACCCACAATCGCGAACTCCACGATTGCGGTGCCTCTCTCGCCTTTGCCTGTAATGTTGCGACTGAACATGCTTAAGCTATCCGGCTACCCTGGCGCTGAGCAAGGATCTGTCAACAAGTATTTCATTGTGGTAGAGGGAGCAACGGGAATGTTTAAGTCCACGACGCCGCCGGTTAATCCTCCAATACCGAATATCGTTTGGTATCTATATCCACTAATTGCCACCGTCACCTTGTCCGGCAGAGTAACTTCACCCGGAGTGGTCGTAATGTCCACATTGCTAATCGTCAGATTTTTCACCACCGGCGCATCACCACCGGCACAGGTTGGCTTGCCGCACACAACCAAATTCCTGGCTTGTAGTCGATATGTGCCACAGGCATAGGGTTGAGCGGCGATGTAGCGTGCGCCTGCGCGAGTAGCCTTGGCGAGCGTCGTGTACGTGTAGAAGAAGCGACCGAACTCTGCTATCGAAGCCATGAGCAGCAACATGATGGGCAGCACAATGGCGAGTTCGATCATCGACGTGCCCCGCTCGTCGAGCACAAAACGCCGCTTGATAAATCTTTTTTGGTTGCCCATCTTCATCGCTTCTACGCGAATCACCGGTAGAGAACCGGCACTACCAAATCAGGGTCGGTGGCTCCCATCCCCGGCACATAGCCGCCGCGTCCGCTGACCGTTTCTCTATCGATGTACTCAAGTGTTATCTCATTGGTAGTCTCGTCGGCTTTCTTTCTTATTAAGAACCGCCCGACGTCTCTCGCACAAACCTCTACGATGCCTGTCCTCCCCGCGAACTGGCTTCTTCGAATGATCGGCGCCAGCACCTCGCGTCGCCTGTTCGTCGCGCCCGACGAATAAGCGTTGTACGTGATGTTCTCAGTAATGTTTAGGTCAGGCGGAAAACTTTGCGCATCAAGGCCTGCGGCGTACTCATTAAACCTGGTGTTTATACCCTGCCAAACCGGATTACTATTCGGATCGCTAATATCATCAGTCCTGGTGCGCACACACATGGCATCCTTTGGTTTGCAAGTATCAACTGAGCCAGCCGTTGCGGCGTTGACAGAACCACTCACTGCGAGAAGTTGGTAACTGCCTGGAACAGGACCCGCACTGTCACTCAAAGCGGGCTTGACGGTATAAACACATCCCTTTGTGAACCATGTTTGCGAAGGGCATGGCGTGGTGCCATCACTCATATAAACCGTCGTTGTCGCTAACGAGCAACCCGAAGATGAATCACATTCGATGACGGAGAACGGAGCAATATCGCAGAGGATGTTGCTCGAAGGTGACAAACCGGCGGTTGCTTTCGCTTCGATGATTTTCGATCCTCCGATAACCATTGTGGCGAAAAAGACCGGGACATTAACTTCGGGGGCACTGACGCTGACAAAGTTGATCGCCCCAGCGTTTGCAAGCGCCGATGCCTTACTTACAAAGCCGCTTTCAATGTTGGTGCCAAACAGAACGTAGGAGCCTAAACTCGATTCTAACGTTGCGCACGGCAAGTTTTCGCCATTGATGAACTGCTTGTTATTAAAGCCATACTTATTGGCGTTCAACGTAGTCACAGCATGACACACTGCGGCGTCGATGCCGGACGGTTCGCCGTTTAGTCCGGAGGCCCCCGCCAGGGCTGCCGCATCGACTGCATTTTGCAATTCACTTTTCACAACATAGAAATGGCTGATGTCGATCACAAGTCCAGCCATCAAGATCAGGGAGGACATGGCGACCGCGCTGGTGACCAAAATCGATCCACGTTCGCTTCTCCTTCCTTTCATCTTAATTGTTCCCCGCCCCACCCGTTTCCGAAAATCTTTCTCTGCGTCATTGCACCGCAACCAAACTCGCTCGCTGCGCCGTTAGTTGCTCTAGCGTGGCAAACCTATTTTCAGGCCAGGTTGGCGAAAGAAAGCTGATCGTGCTGTTTACAGTCGGCAACGCAGCGTGAGCGGGAAGCACCCGGTTTCTCGGCGTTGATTTTGTTTCGGCGTGTGACGCAGGCGCGGCGAACAGTGCCGCCAGCAGATCTGCGTCTCCCGCGTTATTTACCGATGGAATCTCCACTATGTCGCCCGGTGCCAGCGTGACATCGCCCACGCGCTGCTGTTCGATGTCATTCAGATTTATTACAAACTTCTGATAGGAAGCGCCATCCGGTAGAAGGCGTCGCATTCGGACGGTGTCTCGTCGCGCACTATCCAGAGTTCCGCCGAGGCTCTGCAATGCTTTGAGCAACGTCAGCGTCCCGCGCGCCGCAACCACATCAGGGCGCGCAATTGCGCCTGTTACGAATGCCACATCCACTTCGGGAACAAACACCGCATCGCCCGCACGCAGCGGTTGCTGAAGGACTGCGTTGCCTTGCTCAGCAGCTGTCCGCTCGTAGGTCTCAACGCTCTTGGCGACCTGCTGACTAGGTTGTTGACCTGACTGTTGAGTTGCAGTCTCGCCTGTGCATGCGCTGCGTATTACGTAGACGCTGCGTCCGGCGCGCAGGTTAGTGCCGCCCGCGAGTCTCAAGCCTTCGCGTAGAGTGAGATCAGCGTTGACCGCAAAAGACCCAGGCAGATAAACCGCACCGGCAACGATCAGACGGCCTCCGTCAGCCGCCGTGCACATCGCTCCGACGACGCTGCTCGGAGTTGCAGAGGAATTGTTAAGGCTGACCGCGCCGGTTCCAGTAGCAGGCAACGCGGTGGGCGTCGCGGCGGGTTTAGGCGTCGGCTGTAATGATGGCGTCGTCACCGGAGAAGCCGCCTTCTGTGTGGTGGCATCGCCGGTTGAATGACCGCTCGCCCCGCTGATGCCGTCACCCTTCTGTTCAACGCCCAACGGCGATCCGTTCTTTAACCCGTCCACGCCGCGCAACTGCGGCAGATCGTCGCGATTCAGCGGCTTGACCATCTGCGCCGTGACGATGAACATCAACTCTGTTTCGTTCTTCTGGAACTGCTTGGAGCGAAACAACGCGCCGAGTATCGGAATGCTTCCGATGACCGGCACACGCCCGAGCAAGCGCGACTCGTTGTTATCAAGCAGACCGGCCAGCGCGAAACTCTGCCCGTCACGTAATTCAACGCCAGTCTTGGCGCGGCGCGTGCGAAGCGCCGGAATTACGAAGCCATCCAGCCGAACGCCATTAGCGTAATCGAGCGTCGAGACTTCCGGTTCAAGTTCAAGGCGAATGTGATCTTCGTCGATGATCGTGGGTTTGAAGTTCAGTTGGACGCCAAACTTTTTGAATACAATGGTCACGGCTGAGCGGTCACCTCCACCCTGCACGACGGGGATTGGAAACTCGCCGCCCGCCAGAAAGCTAGCTTCTTGCCCATCCATCGCAATTAAGTTCGGCTCGGCGAGCGCACGCAATGCGCCCTGCTGCTGCAACGCGCGAATGAAACTGAGGGTGTTTCCGCCCATCAGAAAGAGGTTGAGCGAACTAGCGATTGAGCCTGACAACACTCCGCCCGCAACATCCCCAATCGTGCCTGGCCCCGCGCCGGGGTTGATGTAACCACCCGTACCCGGCCCTCCCTGATAAGAGTAAGATGCTCCGAAATCGCGCAGGCGATTGCGGTTCACCTCGGCCACTCTGACCTGCAACTGCACCTGCATGGCGTTCTTGACGGGCGCTTGCAGCATGTTCACCGTTTTAAAGCCTGCGGCCTGAATCACCTTGTCCGCTTGCTCGGCCGTCTTTGGGTCAGCGACCGTGCCCGACAAAACCACCGACTCGTTGGCTTGGCTCAAGCGTATGTCATCCTTCGGGAAAAGCGCGCGCATCTGCGAATCGATCAGAGACAAGTTGGCCCGCACGGCCACGTCGAAGACGATGAACTGGGTGCCCGCTTTGTTCCACGCGATGAAGTTTACTTGACCAAACTTTTTACCGTTGACCAATGCTTGATCGGGCGAGACCAGCACAGCCTCGGCGACTTCCGGGTTTGAAACCGAGAAGCGACTGATGGGTTGGTCAAAGGTGAGAACGCGGCTTTGACCAACCAGGACGTTGACCGGCGTGGATTCTTTTTGGGGATTAGCAAACGAAGCATTAACAGAAGTGTCCTGAGCCAGTGCTAGTTGAGTAATAGCAAACACCATCAACACTGCACGGGCGAAAACGACGGAATGGTTTAACGGAGGGAGGATACGCATGAGCTTTCTGACTCCTTTGGTGGCGGACTTTGATGTGTGGGTTTGGTGGCTGCGACCGGCTCAAAGAGCGCGCCCGTCCTCGCCGAGCTTAGGGAAAATCGACGTCGCGCTTTTTCGCTCCTTCGTAGAGTTCAACAGAGCGGCGTGGCAACGGTGTTGGTGCAGTCAAGGCGACTGCATCCGCAGTGCTGTTACTGCTTTTCACGGGGGCGCGCCGTGGCGAAGAAACTCCGGCACGGGCGGATGCGTAGCCCGGCGCAACAGATTGTTGCTCGCTCTTATAAGAGCCCGCTTCGGGCACGATCACGGCTTGTTCCCCCGACAGCAGACTTCGCTTGTTCGCGCCCGGGGTTGGCGCATCATCCTGATCGGTAGAGTTGCGCATTACTAACTGCAGACGGCCTTCGCTGACGGCCAACGCGAGTTTCTCGGCTTGTTCCGGCGTCACCTGCAAGGTAACGGCGGTAACGTTGCTGGCATCGCGGTCGTTCTTCGGGCGGTCGATGTTTTGACCGTTGGCTAAAACCTTAATGTTCTGCAGAACGATTTTGGATACACGCCCTTGACTGGAACCGTTAACGACGTTAGCGGGCGGGTCAATCACCACCACCACGTCAACCAGCGAACCGGGCATCACGAAGCCGGAGATGCCGACGACATCATCGACCTTAACGGTTATGGCGCGGTAACCTTCCGGGATCACCGCCGAAAGTCCACCGGCAGTGCCTTCGGGCGCAAGCTTAAAATCAGTGATGGGTTCACGTGCCGCGATATTGGTTATGGCGACGCGACCGATGAGTTTATCAGCCGCTTCGTAGACGCCATCGGGCGTCGCATTGCGCGGGAATTGCACGCTGGCAAGTTGTTCAGCAGTAATTTTGGAGCCGAGCGGAATCCCTGTTTTGGAGATGATAACCCTGCTGAAGTTTTTGTTGTATGCCAGGGCGTATGTGGAAAGATAACGACTAACAAGTGTGGCAGCGACAATGCCGAAAATCACTGCACATGCAAGCACAAGAAGAAGACGTTTGTTCCGCATGGCTTTATTTCTCCGTTCGAGTTTATAGCTCTGGAGCCAGAGCTTTATGTTCCAAAGATGGCAAGCGAAATCAAGCTGCCGAAGGTGATGGCAACCCCGTAAGGAACTGTGTATCGCCGGTCGATAGGGGCAGTCACACGCGGCATTTTCCATCCAGGAAGAAAGCTCACAAAGATCATCAACACGTTATGTAATGACGACCGTACCGTACCGGCGCGGATCATCGTGTAGACGGCAATGACGCCGCCGGTCACAGCGACCACGACGAACGTTTGCAGCACCAGCC
>JACCTF010000922.1 GCA_013812565.1 Pyrinomonadaceae bacterium
TTCGGAAACAATCACCAACCAGATACTGCAAGGCGTCGGGGCAGACATTGCAATCCTTTCCATCGAACGCGACGTGGAGCGTTTACAAGAGGGCCGCGCAGTCATTTCCGATTGGCACCAACTTCCCCATCGCGGAATCGTTAACAAAACGCCGTTCGTTATCCTCGTGCGCCGCGGCAATCCGAAAGGCATACGCGACTTCGCTGATTTGGCAAAGCCCGGCGTGAAGCTTATCCATCCTGATCCGGTTAGTTCCGGCGGCGCGCAATGGTCTGTGCTCGCCGTCTATGGGTCGGAACTTGTAAAATCAGAAAAGCAGACGGGCAAACGCGACGAAGCCAAAGCTCTACGGACGTTGCAAGCCGTTTGGCGAAACGTTTTTTCAACCCCGGGTTCGGCACGTGAGGCGCGCACGCAGTTCGAGACAGGGTATGGTGATGCGCTGATTACCTACGAACTCGAAGGTCTGTTGATGAAAGAAGCGGGCGCAGCCATAGAGGTAATTCTGCCGGAAGCGACCATCTTCAGCGAGCACCCGGCAGTCGTCATTGATCGCAACGTAACGGCGGCAGAGCGACCTGTGATCGATGCTTTCATGCAGTTCCTGTGGAGTGAAAAGGCGCAACGCGCTTTCGTGCAATACCACTTTCGCGCCGTTACAGATGAAACCTTAAATGAGGCCAATAAAGGGTTCGGACAAATTAAATCGCCGTTCATCGTGGAGTTCTTCGGCGGCTGGAGCCGAGCTTACCCTGAAGTGATCGAACGCGTCTGGCGCAACCGTGCGCAGAGAAAGCGGTAACGAGTGACAAGTGATAAAAGGAAGCACTTGATGAAGGATTATTTAAGGCTGCGTGCACCTCGACCGTGTCTCTTTGGCTCTTGCTTGCCACTCGTCACTTGTCACTTGTCACTTTATAGTGCTTATCACCAAACTGCGGAAGTTCCTTAACTGGCTTCGGAGAAAGTCCACTACGCGTTGATAACCATGAACTACTCGTCGCTTGTCACCCGTCACTTGTCACTGCTGTTATGAGCGCGACTTTTGCATCCATGCGGCACGTGCGCGGCTTTGATGCGGCGCGACCTCTGAGCATTGCGACGATGGTCGCGATCATGTTGCCGCTCGTTTTTCTACCGCTCGCTTCGATCTTCATCTTCGGTACAAGCAAGGGACTGAGTAGCTTCTGGGCCGCGCTCACGACGCCTGAAGCCGTCTTCGCACTTAAGCTCTCGATGGTAACGAGCTTCTGGGCCACCCTGTTCAACGTTCTATTCGGACTCTTCGCCGCCTATGTTTTATCGCGTTACAACTTCTGGGGACGTAACGCGCTGATCGTCGTCATCTCGTTGCCGACAGCGATTCCCACGGCTGTCGCCGGTTTTTCCTTACTGCTGCTATGGGGACCATACGGAACGCTTGGTCGTCTGCTTGCGCCGCAGGGCGTGCAACTAATGTTCACCGCCTGGGCTATCATTCTTGCCAATATCTTTGTGACTTTCCCGCTTGCCTTTGGCGTTATCAAGCCGGTAATAGATACAATGAACCGCTCGCTGGAAGAAGCATCGGCGACCATCGGCGCAACCCGCTGGCAGACTTTCTGGCACGTAACGTTGCCTAGTTTGCGCGGCGCGCTGGTGGCGGGAGCGTTGCTCACGTTTGCGCGCGCCGTCGGCGAATTTGGTTCGACCATTCTCGTCTCCGGCAACTTAGCCTATCGCACGCAGACCGCGCCGCTCTACATCTTTGCAAAGTTCAACGAAGGACAGGTCGAAGCCGCGAACGCTGTCGCCATTGTTCTGGCGCTCTTCTCTTTCGTAATCTTCAGTGTTCTCTTCTTTGCACGCGATCTGGTAGATACATAACTGGACACATAATAGTCACACGGCGAACAAGCGGGTAGTGAGGCAATTCCGATGCAGGCTCAAAAACTCTCCCCCATCATTGGAAACAGAGATGACTCGGCAGGAGGCGCGCCCCACTATGAGCGCAAGGAGGTGGCCGCGAGTGTGCGCTGCCTAAGCAAAAAGTTTGATCAGGCGATTGTCCTCGAAGATATCAATTTCGATGTCGCCGAGGGCGAGTCGCTCGTCCTGCTGGGCGCATCCGGCAGCGGCAAGACGACGATCCTGCGCATCATCGCCGGGCTGGAAGAACCCGATACGGGCCGCGTCATCCTTCACGGCGAAGACGTGACGGAACTTCCCTGCCGCGAGCGCGGCGTCGGCGTTATCTTTCAATCCTACGCACTGTTTCCGCGCATGACGGTTGAACAGAACGTTGGGTACGGTTTGCGTATCCGACGTCGTTCGTCCAAAGAGATCAAAGAGACTGTGGATCGTCTGCTGACGCTGGTACGTCTCGAAGAGCACCGCCATAAATATCCATCGCAGCTCTCCGGCGGCCAGCAGCAGAGAGTCGCCATCGCGCGCACACTTGCCTACAAACCGCAGGTTCTGCTCTTCGATGAACCCTTCGGCGCGCTCGACGCGCAGACCCGCGTGCGCCTGCGGCGTGAGATTCGCACATTGCTCAGGCAGGTAAACGTGCCCGCCATCTTTATCACGCACGATCAAGAGGAGGCGCTTGAGTTAGGTGACCGCATTGCGGTCTTGAACGCCGGGCGGCTTGAACAGATCGGTACACCCGATGAAGTTTACAACCGACCGGAA
>JACCTF010000936.1 GCA_013812565.1 Pyrinomonadaceae bacterium
GTATTCGTTACCTTTGCCCGCTTTGGTTGAGCTGTTCTCTTTAGCGGAGCTTTCACTTGGCGCGGCACTGGGTTCTTCGTTGTTCGCCATGGGCATGATGTTTGCGCTTGGCGTGGTCGCAGTTTCAGAGTTGCCTTTGGTGCGTTTCTCATAAAGCGCGGCAAGGTCGGCCGGCACTTCACCGCGACGTTGCAGTCCGCGTATTAACATACCGGGGTTCGGATACCTGGCGAAGAGCTCGGCAGTCGTCATCGAGAGCGTCGGCAAATCTCTGAGCTTTGCTTCCATCGCCCCGTCCGCAATCTTCTCTGGGTGGAGTTGCTGCTCAATGTATCGGTCTACACCAATCTGTTTTACGCGCGCGAGGTCGCCGGGACGCGCGCCAAATCCGAGCCGGTTCAGTACGTGAAGGATGCGTTGATCTTCGTTCAAGCGCAGGCTTGTTTGCCCGGCTTGTTTCTGTTGCACCTGCTTCTGTTGTCCCGGCGCGCCCGTCGCCCCAATCGTTAGAGCGCTCAGCAGGAGCGCCCACATACATATGGCGGCCGTCGCCCGGCGCATACAAACAGCAAGTGAATTTCGGCGATTCAATTTGAACATATTCATTGGCAGTACCTTGTTTAATGAAAGAGCTAACTTGAAATGATGTCTTAGTGCGCGGGTTGTGCGCATGAACGCGGCGTGCGTGCGAGCTTTGAACTCACGACAAGGCCGACCCGTGCGTTAACTTAGACGCGCGGGTCGGCAGGATGGTTGAGAAATTTGTGGTTGTCTAAGAAGCGACCGGCGAATGGAGTTCGCGACGATCAGGGCCGACGAAGTGCTGGTGTTTGTCACCGGGTTCATCACGCCGTCGCTTTTTGTGATTTGACTTTGCCGCGTACATCGCTTCATCCGCGTAGATCAGAAGTCCGTCAAGGGTTTCGCCATGAACGCCGTAAGTGGCAGCGCCGACGCTGATCCCAACACGCGCGTACTCATCAGCTCGTACGTGAAGCGAAAACTGACTTACGATTGCTTCGATACGTCCACACAGTTCATCAACTTGCTCGCTTGTTAAATCCTGCACTACGGCGACGAATTCGTCCCCGGCATAGCGCGCCAGGAAGTCGTAGTCGCGTAGCTGCGCTTGCAGAGCGTTCGCCGCCTCGCACAGCATTTGATCGCCCGTCCGGTGGCCGAAGGTATCGTTGACCAGCTTGAAATCATCCAGATCAAGCATAATAACGTGGAGCGACCGTCCGGTACGACGCGCCCGAGCGGCTTCTTCCTCGAAGCGCGTGTATAACGCGCGTGCGTTCGGCAGTCTTGTCAACGCATCGGTGAGCGCGTTCGCTTCTGTTTCGGCATGACGCATGGCGTTGGCGAGCGCGTCCGAAGCAACCCGCGCCGCGTTGTCGAGCAGGCGCACGTGATCACTCGTATACTGCCCCGGTTCGAGTGAATAAACGGCGAACACGCCGAGCAGACGTTCGTCTTTCACGAGCGGCAACGCGATCATCGAACGGTATACGTCATCGCCGGACAACTGCACCGGCGCGAAGTCCGCCGCGGGGTCGCTATCTATAATCAAGTGGCGGCCCACAAGCACCTCCCCGATGACACCTTCACCGGGGCCGATGCTTATCAAGTTGGTAATCGCATCAGCGTTTCGCCCCGCCGCATGTGCTGGCGTCGCACGACCCGTCAGTTCGTCATACAAGTAAACAACGCACGTATCGTATGGAACGATCTTCCCGACTTTGTTGACGAGCACCGAGGTCGTTTCTTCAATGTCAATCGACAAGCCGAAGGCGCGCGCAATCTCGTACAGCTCGTGGACTTCGCGGTGGGCATTTTTGATGTGATCCAGATACAAAGGCGTAGTGATGCGCCCCACTGAGTTTTCGTGTTCCTGCGTCTCTGCTTCGATTAGCTGGCGCTCGTCGCACTCCTCATTGGTGAAACCCGGTTGATTCAAACCAAGCATGTCAATCTCTTTCTCAAACTCAGGCAGATGCTCCAAAAATAGATCAACCACCCGTGGATCGAAGTGCGTGCCCGCGCCGCGCCGCAGCATTTGGCTTGATTCTTCACACGTCCTCCCGGAACGGTAAGGGCGGTCTTCGCGCACCGTGTCAAAGCAATCAACCACGGCGAGGATGCGCGCCGTCAAAGGGGTTGCCGCGCCCTTCAAGCCATCGGGGTAGCCTTCTCCGTTCCAGTGCTCGTGATGATGAAGCACCATCAGGCTGACCTCGCGCGGATAGCCGACACGTTCCAGTATCTGCGCGCCGACCGTGGTGTGGATTTTCATCTTCTCGAACTCGGCAGGAGAAAGCTTGCCCGGCTTGTTCAAGATGTGATCGGGTACGGCGAGTTTTCCGATGTCGTGCAGCAGCGCCCCGGCACGCAAGGCCTCAATCTCGCGTGAGGGAAGATCGAGCAGGCGTCCGACGCCGGCGGCATACACCTGCACGCGCCGCACGTGGCAGTGCGTTGTTTGGTCTTTGGCGTCAATCGCCGTGGCAAGCGCTTCGACGGTGGCGAGGTGCAGGCGGGCGAGTTCTGCGGTCTCACGTGTGTGCGCGTTGATGCGTTCAAAGTAAACTTTGTAGGT
>JACCTF010000953.1 GCA_013812565.1 Pyrinomonadaceae bacterium
CCCAATTGCTTCCCGGTCGTGTGATTTACGATCCGCTAACAGGGCAGCCATTTCCCAGCAATATCATTCCGCAGAGCCGGTTCAGTAATGTCAGCAGGAATATCCTGGCCGTCGTTCCGCAACCGACCAATAGTGGTTTGCAACAAAACTATCTGGCGACCACCTCAACCACCGCTGAACAGGATTCGTGGAGTTTAAAGCTTAATCACAGCTTCTCAAGCAAGCACCTAATCAACGGCTACTATTCGCGCCAAGACCTTTCAAGCTTGGTGGATGGTCCATTGCCCAATCCGCTACTTGGTGCTGGTGGAAATGCGATCAGCGCCAACAAACCGATCTTCGCCCGTTTAAACTATGATTGGATTTTCACGCCCACGCTGAACCTGCATGTGACTTACGGCATCACTCGGCTTCGCCAGTATTTCGACAATCAGAGCGTTGGTCAGGGCTGGCCGCAACGCCTCGGCTTAACGGGAGTGGCCGATGGAGAAACTAGCGCCTTCCCGGTCGTACAGTTTGACGGGCGGTATCAGAACTACGCTGACACCAACGGCCCTAAAACTAAAGGCACGCAGTTCAACAATACGGATCACCTTCGCGCTGATGTGAGCTGGGTCAGGGGCAATTTCAACTGGAGGTTTGGTGTTGATCATCGCTGGATGGAGACGACCGGCATCAAACTGCCGACCGGCGGCGCTGATGATGCCGGAGTTCAGGGGATATTTAACTTCTCCAACCTCCAGACCGCCTCACCTTCTGCGACGAGCACTACCGGCGATTCTTATGCCAGCTTCCTGCTTGGGCTGGTTGACAATGCTTCGCGCACCTTCAACGCGAGCTTTGCCGCAGCCAAATTCGGTTACAACGCTTGGTATGGGCAGACGGATTGGAAGGTGCGTTCCAACCTGACGATCAATCTCGGCCTGCGGTATGAGATTCCTGTCCCGCGTTCGACTGAGCCGGACTCTTTCACATCGTTTGATCCGAACCTGACTGATCCGCGTTCGGGTTTGAAAGGTGCGCTAGCTTACGCCGGAGAGGGCCCGGGCTTCACCGGCAAGCGTCGTTTTGGCGACATTGATTACTCATCATGGGGACCGCGTCTCGGACTGGCGTGGTCTGTAAATCAGAAGACTGTGGTGCGTGCCGGTTATGGCATCTACTACGCAGCGGGCAACGGCCTGACCGGTGGATTTTGTATTCGCTGCCAGAACGGCTACTCGACCACAGCAGGGTTATCAAGGCCCTCAACCACCGGTGCAGCATTACAGTGGGATAACGGGTTTGCACCATCCGCGAGTTTCCTGGCACCTCCTATCATCAACCCTTCAGCAGGAAACACTGCAGATGACATCTGGTACATCAACCCGAAATCCGGTGCCGCACCCAGATTCCAAAACTGGAGCCTGAGCATCCAGCGTGAATTGCCGTGGAAATTGGTCGCTGAAGTTGCTTACATCGGCAATCGCGGCACGCGCCTCTCGGCCAAACACTTCCCCCTCAACCACCTCGATCCGAAGTACTATGCACTCGGCAATCTGCTGAACAGCCGGATTGATGCTCCGGCGGTCGTGGCGGCAGGTTACAGATCGCCTTATCCGAACTTCATCGCAGATTGGGGCAGCGGTGCGACACTGGCGCGCGCACTTCGTCCGTACCCGCATATCAACGGACCGATCAACGACGAGTACAACCCGATTGGCAACTCCTGGTACGACTCGCTCCAGGTCAAACTAGATCGCCGTTTCGGCAATCTTTTCCTCGAAACGAATTACACCTGGTCTAAAGCCTTGACCAACGGTTCCGGTTCACAGACCAGCGGTGATACCACCAACCGCAACCCGAAAACTACATTCATCAATGACCCGAGAGTGCTCGAACTGGAAAAGAGCCTTCAGTACACGGACTATCCGCACATTTTCAATGTCGTAGCGGTTATGGATTTGCCGTTTGGGAAAGGAAAGAGATTTTTCGACGACAACGCGTTCCTGGATCGAATCCTCGGCGGATGGACTGTCAGCTTTACTGGTAATTACACCTCCGGGGCATTAGTCCTGTTGAATGCGCCGATGACGTATCCCAACTGGGGTGGGTTCCTCTATGGACGCAAGAAGGTCAACCTGACAGGCCAACCGATCCGGACGGGTGTTGATCGCAAGGACCTCGACCCGCGTAACCCGAATATCCGCTGGCTCAACCCCGGTCTGTTCAGCATTCCTGGACCATTCGAACTCGGAACCTCGTCGACCTATATCAATGAATTGCGGGACCCGCCTGCCTTTAACGACAACGTGGGAATTATCAAGCGCACACGCATCACGGAAACCGTCAACTTCGAGATTCGCGGTGAATTCTTCAACGTGTTCAACCGCACGAATTTCGGGATCGGCGGTACTCCGGTTAGACCGAACGTGCTCGATCTCGCTCGATTTGGAGTCCCGAAC
>JACCTF010000198.1 GCA_013812565.1 Pyrinomonadaceae bacterium
CTCGACTTTATCCAATCTCAGCGATCGTGGAGGCTCGCGGTTGGCAGCCCGTATCAGCTTACAAGTTGTTCATGTACGAACAGTCGTTGCTGCTCTTTTCGTAACTCCGATGTCATATCGCGCTAACTATCGACCATGCGCTTAGGCCAGACTTGATAAATCGGCTTTGATAGGTGATAAGCACAGTGTTAACAAACCAGTGAGGCGTGTTACAAAGAGGTTACTGTCTGGTGCCGTGGCGCACCGCCGAGTAGCTGCCGCTAGAGTTTTTTAATGTCGCGGCGCATGCATGACAGCGCAAAACCAAAGATCACTCAAGGCGCGCCAGCAAATCACCAGTTGACCCAGCTACCGATTGGATAAAGTCGAGCTTAGTGCCGATTGAGCGCGTCAGCTCAGGCGAAACATTTGCGGCTCAGGCGGGCGAAGCGCTCTTCGGGCGAGCGGGCGGGCAGGTGTTCGCCGGGATCGTCATCGTCTCGGTGCTCGGAAGTCTCGCGGCAATCGTGATGGCCGCGCCGCGTGTCTACTATGCGATGGCCTGTGACGGATTGTTTCTTGCGGCAGCGGCCGAAGTTCATCCGCGCTTCGGCACGCCCGTCCGCGCCATCGCCCTACAATCCGCGCTCGCTTGTTTGTTAGTCACACTCGGCACGTTCAATGAGATCGTCGCTTACTTTCTGTTCACGACCATCGTCTTCATCGCGCTCGCGGTTGCCGGCGTGATCCTGCTTCGCCGCAAGCAACCGGATAGATTGGTTGCTTACAGCACGCTTGGCTACCCGGTGACGCCGGTCATCTTTCTTCTGTTTAGCGTTGTACTGCTAATGATGCTTGCCGGAAACAACATCAAGCAAACGTTGCTCGGAGTGGCAATCGTGCTCGCGGGTGTGCCGATCTACTATCTGATTTTTCGGCGCAGGCGCATCCACAATAGCTAGCTCAAGCGAATCCGTGGCGCTCCGCGACGTTATGCTGATCGCAGCCGTCGCGCTTATAATCCGTGCGATCTAAATAGCAAGTTCCTCTTCCAAGTGATGAGACAGAGATGAACAAGGACTCGACAAAACAACCGCGCCGCATGTTTCTGCGCGATGCGGCGGCGCTCCCGCTCAGCGTTGCCACAGTTCGTTCCTCAGTCACCGCAAGTCAAACTCCTAATAACACTGCGCAGGCAACCTCGCAAACAAATGACGCGGGGCGGCCAGCCGGATTGATTATTCGTCAGAAGCAACCGGAGAACTTAGAGTTCCCATTCGCTTCGCTCGACTCTTTGATCACGCCCGATCATCGTTTCTATGTGCGAAGCCATTTCCCCGTACCGCAACTTGAGCGGCGCGCCCACCGCCTTCGCATCGAAGGCGCCATCGCACGCCCCGTCGAACTAAGCTTTGACGATCTCGTGAAACTTCCATCACGCACCTTAACGGCAACGCTTGAGTGCGCGGGCAACAATCGCATTTTCCTCGTGCCTGCTGCACGCGGCGTGCAATGGGAGTTGGGCGCGGTCGGCACTGCTGAATGGACGGGCGTGCCGTTGGCCGCTGTGTTAGAGCAAGCCGGGGTGCGCCCCGACGCGGTGGAAGTCGTGCTCGAAGGCGCGGATCGTGGCGAAGTCTCGGCTGAACCGAAACCGGCGGGCGCGATCAACTACGCGCGCAGTCTTCCGCTCGTGAAGGCGCTTGACCCGGACGTGCTCTTGGCCTACCGGATGAACAATGCCGAGTTAACCCCGGCGCACGGGTTTCCATTGCGCGTTGTCGTGCCCGGATGGTACGGCATGGCGTCGGTCAAATGGCTGACGCGCATCATCGTCACCGACCGTCCATTCAGCGGCTACTATCAAACAACCGACTACACGTATTGGGAGCGCGAGAACAATCAGCCGGTGCAGCGACCGCTGACTGTGATGCAACTCAAGGCCGAGATTGCGCGTCCCGCGGTGAGCGAGGATGTGGCGGCAAACACCGTCTACCGCATGCACGGCGCGGCGTGGTCGGGAGATTCGGAAGTCGCGCGCGTTGAAGTAAGCGCGGACGGCGGGAAGACGTGGACGGCAGCCCGCTTGATCGACAATGCCATCCGTTATACTTGGCGGCGCTGGGAGTATGCATGGCATACTCCCGCGAAACCCGGTCGTCACACCCTAATGGCGCGCGCGACGGACAGTCGCGGAAACGCGCAGCCTGCCAAGCACGATCCTGATCGCGGCAACTACATGATTAACTTCGTGCTGCCGGTTGATGTAGAAGTGCGCTGAAAATATAAGGCCTACGCGATACACGTGACTAGGTAGCCTGCGCCTTCCTACCTCTTAAACTCTGGGCGAAGCCCAGCAGTATCAACCCATAGCCCGCTCCGACGATTAACGCCAGCACTCCGACATTCCGATGAGGAGGCAGGGCCGCATACAAGTGAAACACCACCAACGAGATCGCCGCGAAAAGGAGGAGGCGTCGCGCCACCGCCCACTGCCGCCATAAAGCGATGCCAGAGGTTGCTAATAAAACGCTCACGAACATGCCGACAAGGCCGACAATGAAAGGTTGTACTTCGCCGCCTCGAACTCCCCGCATAATGAACTCCTCGACGGCACCGAAGCCTAGGAAAAGCGCGACCAGTATGCTAAACACTGCGAGAACCATGTGAACCTCCTGGCAATCAGAGTTTTGGAAAGCTAGAGGTTAGACACCGTCAGGCTAAATTTGTTCCTGAAGTTATTAATAATGTCGTATGCGGAGCAATACTGAAGCCGTCTAACAACCGGTTAGAGATGTCTGCTAACCTGTTGATTCTCAGACTTCTGGGTATATTTTAGGAGAAAGATGATGAGAAATTTACTGTTCATTTTGGCGGCGGCGTGTCTCTTCGCCTTCACTGTGATTGCCGCCGCACAAACGCGAGATGGTGAAAGCGTGAATGTAAGCGGCACATGGATATTCGAGGTCGAGACTTCGGTTGGCTCCGGCTCCCCGACATTCACCTTTAAGCAGGATGGCGAGCGGCTTAGCGGTCAGTATAAAGGGGCGTTCGGTGAAGCCCCGGTGGCGGGGACGGTGAAGGGCAAAGAGATCAAGTTCTCTTTCACAGTCAACGCGCAAGGCTCGGATGTGGCGATGACTTACACCGGAAGCGTCGAGACGGAGAGGATGAAAGGTAAGCTTGAGGCCGGTAATCTGGCATCAGGCACGTGGACGGCAAAGAGGCAACAAGAGAAAAAGTAGCCAAGCGGCTGACGGCAGTTACATATGCTGCAAGTTAGGACGAGGAGAGTATGGCCGTGGGTTGCTGTCGTCATAGTTCTGCTGGTCACGACGTATCTACTCCGTAGTCAGGGCCGCCTATGGTGGTGTTCCTGCGGCCGACTTCTCTTGTGGTCAGGCGATGCTTGGAGTTCGGACAACTCTCAGCATCTGTTTGACCCGTACAGCTTCACGCACATACTCCACGGCTTTCTGTTCTGCGGGCTGCTGGCGTGGGGCGTCCCGAGGCTCCCGCCGGTTTGGCGGCTCTGTCTCGCAGTCTCCGCCGAGGCCCTGTGGGAAGTGGTGGAGAATTCTGACTTCGTCATCCGGCGTTACCGCGAAGCGACGGCTGCACTCGGCTATCAGGGCGATACAATCGTTAATTCGCTCGGCGACATCCTGACCTGCGGCCTCGGGTTCGTGATAGCCCGACATCTCGGATACCGTCGGTCGCTCGCGCTGTTTGTGGCGACGGAGGTATTGTTACTGATCTGGATCAGGGATAGCTTGATCCTGAATGTTGTGATGTTGCTCTACCCGATAGACGCGATCAAAGCGTGGCAGGCGAATCATTAGTAGCTTGTAAAAGTTGTCAGCAATCAATTGAAAGGAGAGACATTTTGACTTGGATTAGAACCATTCCTCCGGCGGAAGCCGATGAAGAAACGAAGCGCGCGTATGAAGCGGGGCGCGATTTGTACCCGGCTGAGTATGCCACGCCGGTGTTTCCCGTAGGCGACGGCTCGCAAAATATCCGAGCCTCACACAGCTTGATCCCGCAAGCGATGCACCACTCGTTTGCCGCGTTCGGCGCGATGATGGCGCCCGACCTGCCGCTCGTACGGCGACAACATGAGATGATCGCGACGATGGTTTCGGTAACGAATCGTTGTCATTATTGAATCGAATCGCACGCAGAGTTTCTGCGTCGAGTCACATTGGATGAAGAGGTGGTTCAGGCGCTGCGTGAGGATTACACCCGTGCTCCGATCTCCGAGCAGGATCGTGTCATGCTCGATTACGTCGTGAAGTTGACGAAGGATGCGACGCAAGTTTCGCGCGACGATCACGAACGTCTACGCGCGGCGGGCTTCGACGACCGAGGCATTCTGCAAATCACGTTGATCGCTTCGTGGTTCAACTA
>JACCTF010000984.1 GCA_013812565.1 Pyrinomonadaceae bacterium
AACCGCGACCGCGAAGCCATCGATGCCTTCACACGCTGGGCAGCGGCGCCCGCCCCGATCGACGGGCGCTTTTTCCAAATCATGACCAACGGGCGGGAACTTTCGTCGAGCGCCGCGGCGGCGCGTCTGGGCGAAGCGTTACTGCGTGCGGGTCGTACCACGGAAGCCGTAGTAGCCATACGCCGTGCGATTGCCCTTGACTCTGAGAATGACGGATACTTAAAACTGCTTGTACAGGCACTTAAAACCGGTGACGGCGACGAGCGCAGTGTGACCGCTGAACTTCAACGTATGGTTGCCGCCGATCCGAAGAATGCTGTTGCGGTAAGCTTGCTATCGGGCATAGAGGCGCGCGCCGGACGTATTGATAATGCTATTGCGACACTGCGCGCAGGCATCGCACGCCGTGCTGCCAATGATCGTAGTCAGTTGAAGTTGCGTGAAAGTCTTGCGCAGCTACTCGCCGATGCGCTTCGTCATGACGAGGCCATTGTTGTCAACGAAGATCTTCTAAAAGCGCAGGGCGCAGGGCGCGAGTCGCTTACCGCAGAGGAAGATCGGGAAACGATTGCTAAAACATTAACCCGCATTATCAACTTGCAGCAACAGGCGGGACGCTCAAGTGATGCGCTTGCCTCGGTTGAAAGGATGCGTCGTCTGCTTGGCGCCGACGATCCCAACGCGGATTTAAGGTTTATCGAGTTGCTGCGTGAGCAAGGTAAACGACGCGAAGCGCTGCAAGCTTTGCGCACGGCTCGTGAGCGGTATCCGGATCAAGATATGTTTGTGCGCCTCGAAGCTGTCACGCTGGCTGAGCTTGGGCGGGTTGATGAGGGAGTAGCGCTACTGCGCGGACAACTTAAAGGATCACTGGGAGATTACCCTTCGTATCTAACGCTCTCCAGCATTTATCTACAAGCCGGGCGTGGGAATGAAGCCGTGGAAGCAGCGCGCAAAGCGCTGGAACTGGTTCCGCCGGATCAAGTAGATCAAGTGACAGTTGCGCTCCTGACGCTTTCATCAGCGCAAGAACGAGCTGGGAATTCAAAAGGGTCAGAGGAATCGTTGCGGCGCATTCTGGTCAAAGATCCGAATAACGCGACGGCGCTCAACAACCTCGGCTACTTTCTCCTTGAGCGAAATGAGCGGCTCACCGAAGCCCTCGAAATGATTCAACGCGCCGTGCAAGTCGAGCCACTCAACGCCTCATTCCTCGACAGCTTGGGGTGGGCTTATTACAAACTTAACCGACTTGACGAAGCCGAACGTTACTTAAACGAGGCAGCACGTCGCGACCTTACTTCGGCGACAGTTCAAGAACATCTAGGCGACGTTTATCTCCGGCGTGGCCGGATTGATCAGGCCCGAGCCGCCTGGCAGAAAGCGCTTTCGCTTACCAGTGAAGCGGCTGAAACAGCTCGCATCAAAGCCAAACTAAGCAGCGAATCACGGCCGCGGTAAAGATTTTCTGCTTCCATATGTACCCTAAAAAGCCCGGGGCTGCTTTGCGTGAAGCAGCCCCGGGCTTTGCACTACAAGACAAACTCGGCGGTTGAAGACCACGACGCTGAGAACAAATCACCCTTCTTGAAATTGCTTCCACCAATACTCGGTGGCCGTTACGCCCTCGCGCGTGGCTTTCTCCATAAAAGCATTTTGACTGCCTAGCGGTCATTGTTGGAGTAGCTTCAGCAACTTGACTGGTTCCTTATTCGTACGCGCTGCGGTTCTCATGCCATTTCAAACTCTTTCCTCTGTAGCTTTAAGTAGCTAGTTGAGCAAATCCCGAAGCACCTTGTAGCCACGCGGCGTCAACCCCGTAAAGAGTTGATATAGCTGTTTTCCTTATACCTTGCAGAGTTAACCAACTCACTTTTATCCAATCCCAAAACAACTGTACGGTCATCCTGCATAGACGGCAGCGCTGCCCCGTCGCTGCGCCAATCTATAGGCGCAGCGAGAACTTCTTATATTACGGCGAGCGTGGCATGCCCCTTGTTTAGGTTCTTCCGTCTGCAACGCGGCGCAAAGCCGAGAGCGGTTTCAGCGTTCGTCTACTGGCATTTCATAGCGTGTCCTCATGGCCTTGAGCACGTCCATCACCGATTAAAGCAGTCCTAATCTGAGTATGCGGGTTCACTGGAATGAGGAATCTCAGGCGGCTGAGATCGCCCATCTACCAAAGTGAGGTTGATATGTTTCCTGACACTGCGATCACGCAAGCACCGCACGCCTTCCGCTTTATCCGTTCAATATTTTGTTCCGCGTTCATCTGCGCCACAGTGATCTTCAACTTGGCCGGAGCCGAGCGCGCGGCATACGCCACCGAGCGACCCGTCGCCCGGCTCGTGACGGCGGCGCGACCAGCTCCAAAGGCCCGACTCGTGATGGTGTCTCCGGTTAAACCTGCTTTAGTTACGACGGTTGCGCCGTCTGTGGTGACGCCGCTACTAGCGACAAGTGACGAGCAACGCGCTTTCGATCTTATCAATGCTCAACGAATTGAAAATGGTATGAAGCCGCTTGCTTGGGATGAGCAGGTGTTTCATATCGCCCGACTTCATTCGGAGAGAATGGCGCATGAAAACTTCTTTGATCATACAAGCAAGGACGGACTAGATGCCGTCGGACGGGCGCGCCGCGCGGGCATTAAAGGATGGAACGCCCTCGGCGAAAACATCGCGTATAATCAAGGCTTTGATGATCCGAGCGCTTTCGCCGTCGAGCGGTGG
>JACCTF010000806.1 GCA_013812565.1 Pyrinomonadaceae bacterium
AAAGCGTGCGGCAAATTTGGAAGTGGTACTTGCCAACCCGCTCCGTGTTGATCATCGAATAAAAGGTTGCCACTTCCCAGATATCCGTTATCCGTACGCCGAGCCGATCAGCCAGATAGGCGACGCCGGGCGGATCCAAGTAGCCGCGCTCGCGCTGCACGATGAACATTAACGGGAGAATCGCCGAGCGCTTTACCGGATATTTCGCGAGATGCCGATCCACCTCCGCTTCAATCTCCGGTGAGAAGGTCGCCGTCTCTTCTGGAACAACTGCCCCCTGCGGCAGCGGATTGTTCGGAGTAAACTGCTGGCTCATAATATTTGGGATTTCAAAATGGGGATTTCGGAATGGGAACAACAGAGAAACTTAACTTCCTTTTTCAATCCGCACTCCGAAATCAGCAATACGCAATTAAGTTACCTGTCTATCTCGCCAAGTACAATGTCGATTGATCCGATGATTGCCACGACGTCAGCGATCATCTCGCCTTCAGCGATGTGCGGCAACGCGGATAAGTTAACAAAGCTCGGGCCACGCACATGGACCCGCGACGGTTTCGGCCCGCCATCGGATTTGACGTAAATGCCAAGTTCACCCTTGGAGCCTTCGATTGCGTGATACACCTCGCCCTTCGGCACGTTGAATCCTTCGGCGACAATCAGGAAGTGATGAATGAGCGCGTCCATGTGCGTCTTCATCGCCTCGCGTTCGGGCAGCACAACCTTTGGCGCGTCCGCTTTTGTAGGTCCGGGTTTCAAACGCGAAACAGCTTGGCGAACGATCTTCAGCGACTCCGGCATTTCGCGCATGCGCACCATATACCTGGCCCACACATCGCAATCATGCTCAACAGGTACTTCAAAATCGTATTGCTCGTAGCTGGTGTAAGGATTCGTGCGGCGAATGTCTAAGTTGACGCCGCTGCCGCGTAGAGATGGCCCGGAAAGACCCCAGTCGATGGCGTCTTCGGCGGAGATGTAACCGACGCCTTGCGTGCGCTTCTGAAAAATCTTGTTCCCTGTTAGTAACGTATGGAAGTCGTCGAGGGCGGCGGGGAAGCTTTCGATCAACTGCTGAACTTTACGTTCAAAGCCGGCGGGTAAATCCATCATTAAGCCGCCGATGCGGAAATAGGATGGAGTGAGTCGCCCGCCCGAGGCCGCCTCGATCATGTTGAGAATCTTCTCGCGCTCGCGGAAGCAGTAGAAGAAGACCGACATCGCGCCGATGTCGAGCGCGTGTGTTCCCAACCAAACCAGGTGCGAAGCGATACGCTGCATCTCGCACATCAGCACTCGTATAGTTTGCGCGCGCTCAGGAATCTCCAAACCCAACAGTTTCTCAACCGCCATTACGTAAGCGAGATTGTTGCCCAGTGGATTGAGATAATCCATACGGTCTGTGATGACGATGCCCTGTTGATACTTCTTATACTCAAAAAGCTTCTCCATCCCGGTGTGAAGGTAGCCGATGTCGGGCGTCGCCTTCACGACCATCTCACCATCGAGCACAAGCTCAAGCCGCAACACGCCGTGCGTCGACGGATGCTGCGGACCCATGGAGATTGTCATCTGCGTGTCAAGCGGACGATCAACTATTTCGAACTGCGGTGGGAGATTGCGTGTTGATACACTCATTCCAATAATCTCAGATTTGAGGCCTGTAATTTCAGATCTCAAATTTAGGTCAAGCTGTAAGGTTCATAGCCACGTAAGGGAAAGTCTTTACGAAGAGCATGGCCCTGCCATTCCTCTGGCAGAAGAATGCGTCGCAAATCCGGATGACCATCGAAGATGACGCCGAACATGTCGAACGTTTCGCGTTCATGCCAGTTGGCGGTGCGCCACACGCCGGTCACCGTCGGCACGTGTGTGTCTTCTTCATTCAATAGAACTTTGAGGCGCAGTCGATGATGCTTGGTTGTGGAAAACAGATGGTAGTTGACCTCGAAGCGAGGCTCCTCCTCGGGGCCACGATCAGCGCCACAAATATCCGATAGGAAATTAAACTCCAAGCCCGGAGCCGTCTTGAGAAACCGGCAGGCTTCAACGACGCGATCACGCGGAATGATGATTGTTACCTCGCCGAATGCTTCAATAACATCGGTCGCCCAATCGAGTTGATGCGTGCGAACAGCGGCGAGCATCAACGAGCCTCGGTCGATGTCATGGCTTGGAGTACCCTGCGCACTCGCGTTCTGAGCGGACGGCGCGCCCATCGTCGGCGCACCATTCTGCACACCTCTGCCTTGCGCATCGGTGCCTTTTACATCCGAGCTTTGCGCGCCCTCATTCACCTTAGCCATAGTTCTCTAGAAAGTTGCCGGGTTGGTACTGCTATGTAATAAATGTCGTTAAGAGGATCGACGACGTTCGTGTCGCGACGCAATCGAGTAAAGCCCCGACTTCTGTGCAGCGGCTTCGTTCGTTGCTGAGATGCCGGAGGCGGGCAGCGTTCCCGGCGGCACCGCCTCGCGCGCTTCTGCTTCAAGAACGTCGCGGCGATCCCGCATAGACTCCTTCATCACTTTATCTTGCAGCATCATGATCGCATGGATCAACATCTCCGGACGCGGCGGGCAGCCGGGGATATAAACATCAACCGGCACAACTTTATCCACACCCTGGACGATAGCGTAGTTGTCGAAAACGCCACCCGATGTAGCGCACGCGCCCATTGAGATCACCCATTTCGGTTCCGGCATCTGATCGTAGATGCGTCTCAATACCGGTGCCATCTTGCGCGACACGCGTCCAGAGACAATCATTACATCAGCCTGTCTCGGCGAGGCGCGAAAAACCTCGGAACCGAAACGCGCAAGATCGTTGCGCGATGATGTGGCGTTCATCATTTCAATTGCGCAGCATGCAAGCCCGAAAGTCGCCGGCCACAAAGACGACTTACGCGCCCAGTTGACCAACGAATCGAGTCGAGTCGTTAAAACCTCGGGCAGAGCTTCTGTAATAATATTTTCAATTCCCATAATTACCTTTATACCGCTTAAGCCGCGCGACGGCGCACAGGATCATTGCTATGACGCGCCGCTTCATCTTCAAGCACGCGAGCTTCTACCTCAGCTTCGACACGCGCTCGCTCGCTCCAATTGAACAAACCCTTCTTTAACACATACACGTATCCGGCGAGCAGCAGCACCACAAACAGCATCATCTCGACATAAACCAGCATACGCATCTCTGGGCTTACCGCCGCGAGCGTTTTAAAGACCACCGCCCATGGAATAAGAAAGATAACTTCAATGTCGAAGAGGATAAAGATCATTGCGATAAGGTAAAACTTGACAGAGAAGCGTTCGCGAGCGGAACCGACCGGGTCTTTGCCGCATTCATACGGCATCAATTTTGTGCGGGTACGTTTGCGCTGCCCAACAAGCTGAGACAAGAGAACGTTTGTTAAAGCGAATCCGGTTGCAACAACAAAGATAAGTAGGATTGGCAGGTATGCCCTTAGATCGAACATGGTTATCACAACCTCACGCCGGCAATGGCTGGAACAATAGCGAAAACACTATATCAGAAGATTGAGAATCATCGCACAAAGTCATCGTAGTTCATGAAATGATGAGTGTCAAGCAACCGTTTCGGCAACGGGAAACCCCATTTTACAAGGAGATTGACCCTCTCGAAGGCGTTGTGCTAGTGTTCGTTGGAGGCTTTCTGCAAGGCGCTTTAGGGCACCATCCCCGGCATTTTTTCTGGGCGCCAATTATCAACAACCGTGATTACCGGATTCAATACTGACGTTGAGCATGACGGCGTGGTCTACCACGTGCAAACAGAAGACAAGGGTTTAGACTCACCGTTAATTCTTTCACTCATCTATGTCGGTGGAGCTATTCTCGCAAGCAAACGCTCACCGTATGATGATCTAATCACCGCAGGGTTTAGCGAAAGTGCTCTTGCCGAACGACTCCAGCGTCAGCATAAATTAATCTGCGCTGCGATCAGTGTTGGCCGTATTCAAGACTTGCGCAACATGAGTGACCGCGACGCCGCTCAACGTGTCAATCGCCCGTCCATCAATAACGACAAAGCGAAACAACCGCAACAGATTAACCTGGAGCAGATTGGCAAAGCCCCCGCACATAACCTAGACGCAACTCCACAGTCTTCACTTCCACCTTCGCTTCCACCGGCACAATCAATCACGCCTTCAACACGCATAACGCGATCTGCCAGCCACGACCCAACACAGGCTTCCCCAGTTGAAGCCTGCAACGACACTCTGCACCTAAATATACTTGAGGAGAAAAAGTTCCGAGCGGGCGAGCAGGTAACTCTGAAAATCAGCGTGACCAGAGAAGCAGAAGGAGAAGGAAAACTAGCAATCGCTGGTGCGAGCGTCACCGTAAAAGTTTTAGGCTCAACTTTTCAACCCATAAGTCTATCAGCCAAGACAGAACAGAACGGCATCGCCGTTGTGCACGCGACGCTACCACGCTTTGCGTCTGGACGCGCGGCCATCCTGATACGCGCCGTGGATGGCGGTAGTGAGTCAGAGTTGCGCCGGATCATTCATCAAGCTTAGACAAGGACAAAGACTATTGCGCATTGAAGTTAACGGCGAGGCGCGAGAGGTGCCGAACCAGATGATCCTCAGTAATCTGATTGAACACCTGGCGCTCGCACCTGAACGGTTGGCGATTGAACTAAATCGCGAAGTTGTACGACGTGGCGAATGGTCAACAACTGTGCTCACCGAAGGCGACCGCCTTGAGATCATTCACTTCGTTGGCGGCGGACGGTTTTAACTGGTTAGTAAAATTCAAAGGAGGCTTCAGGAGTAGCAGAGACTGTTATGAACTTGCGTCTAATTTCGTTCGAGTGTAATGCTTATGCCAATAAGTAAACGAAGAAGGATAAGGTATGTCAACAGCAGTTACAGCAATAACAGAGAATCTCGAAATCGCAGGTCGGCAATTCACATCGCGCTTGCTGATCGGTACGGGGAAATATCGCAGCTTTGAAGAGATGAAGCGAGCGCATCATGCGTCGGGTGCGGAGATCGTGACCGTCGCCGTCCGGCGTGTGCCGCTCGACCGAAGCACCGAATCTTTTCTCGACCACCTTGATCCATCGCTCGTCATACTGCCAAACACTGCCGCGTGTTACACGGCGGAAGAAGCGATTCGCACCGCACGGCTCGCACGCGAAGCACTGGGTACAGACCTCGTGAAGTTAGAAGTCATCGGTGATCAAACGACGCTCTTCCCTGACAACGAGCAAACTCTAGAAGCTGCACGCGTGCTGGTGCGCGAAGGCTTCACGGTGCTGCCTTACTTCACCGACGATCTGATTATGGCGAAGAAACTGTTAGACGCCGGTTGCGCTGCCGTGATGCCGCTTGCCGCGCCGATTGGCTCTGGCCTCGGCGTGCAGAATCCGGCAAATCTGCGCATTATGCGTGAGCAGCTACCCCATGCGACGATCATTGTTGATGCGGGCGTCGGCACCGCGAGCGACGCCGCGATTGCAATGGAACTTGGGGCTGATGCGGTGTTGATGAACACAGCGATTGCCGAAGCGCGGGATTCGGAAGGGATGGCAACGGCTATGCGACTCGCCATTGAAGCCGGACGTTTAGCTTACCTCGCCGGGCGCATGCCCAAGCGCCTCTATGCGAGCGCTTCGAGTCCGCTTGCGGGCGTCATCAGGTAATCGACAAAAGAAACTGCGAAAGGCCGAGCAGCAATCGTTGTTCGGCCTTTTCTGTTTTCAGGGTATTGTCAGGTTGGCTGCCTTTGGCTTGACGTTGCCGGCGGTTCCGTTCCTTCGGAAATCGTTTAAGTTGTTGTTCGTGTCGGTACCGTTCGGGCTGCGAACCAAATCTCTGTTTGACGATGAGCTATCAAGAACAAAAACATCACCCTCACCGAATGTGTCAAACGGAGCGGGCAACGCCGTGTCAATGCGCTCTTTGTAAACTAAACCATCTAGCCGCACACCGCCTATCTCGATCTTGATGCCGCCCGCCGCGCTCGTCAAATCAAAGCCTTCGACTTCCGCGTTATAGTCCGCTGTGACACCAAAAGTACCCGCTCCGTTAACAATGAGAAAATAACCGCTTGGCATAATCAGCGTCCTGCCGCTCCCAACTGCGCCAGGCAAGACGACTGTGCGCGGCGAAACGCTGTCCGTCAAACGGAACGAAATGCTCAGACCGCTAATGTCAAACGTTTGATTCGTCGTGTTGAAAAGTTCAATGAAGTCATGACGCGGCTGTGTAGTTGAGTCAGCAAAAGAGACAAGTGCTTCATTAATGATTACTTGCCCGGTAGTTGGAATCGGCGTCGAAGACGCGGCCTTGATGGTCAACAGAGATGCGTCTTCAATCCGGGCATTGTCACTTGGTCGCGTGTAGGTTGCAACAACTGTGACTGATCCGGCCCCCGCACTGCGCACTGTTACGGTGTTAGGGGTTGACCGGATGATGCTCGCTGTGTTCGCAGTTGATTGGTTGCTGAGCGAGAAAATAAACAACGCATCTGAAATCACACTGCCGCTTGCGTCGCGTGCCGTGGCCGTAAGCGTAGCAGAATTACCGGCAGTGAGGATGACGGCTTCGGGTGTCAACTGGGCCGTCGCAACGACCGCTTTGATAGTGAGCGTCGCAGAAGATTGTTGACCGCCGGCGCGAGCGCGCACTTGTGTAGTTCCGG
>JACCTF010001007.1 GCA_013812565.1 Pyrinomonadaceae bacterium
TTGCAGC
This sequence comes from Pyrinomonadaceae bacterium, assembly GCA_013812565.1. Taxonomy (GTDB): domain Bacteria; phylum Acidobacteriota; class Blastocatellia; order Pyrinomonadales; family Pyrinomonadaceae; genus JACCTF01. The sequence goes on from JACCTF010001007.1 coordinate 8, forward strand.
GCCTCAAAGAAGCGGGCGAGAAGGCCAAGATCGAGCTGTCCTCCGCAATGGAAAGCGAGATCAATCTGCCGTTCATTACCGCCGATCAGTCAGGGCCAAAGCACCTGGTCATGAAACTGACGCGGGCTAAGTTCGAGCAATTGATTGATCCGATCTTGAAGCGCTTAATGCCGCCGGTCGAACAGGCGATCAAGGACGCCGGACTCGATGCGTCGAAGATCGACGAAGTTGTGCTCGTCGGCGGATCGACACGCATCCCGAAGGTGCAGGAGTTGGTTCGTAACCACTTTGGCAAAGAACCCAACAAGAGCGTTAATCCGGATGAGGTTGTCGCGGTTGGTGCAGCCGTCCAAGCAGGCGTGCTCTCCGGCGAAAAGACGGACATCCTGTTGCTCGACGTGACTCCGCTCAGCTTAGGCATTGAAACTCTCGGCGGCGTCTTCACCAAATTGATCGAACGCAACACGACGATTCCGACGCGCAAGTCGGAGATCTTCTCGACCGCCTCGGATAACCAAACTTCGGTTGAGGTTCACGTGCTGCAGGGCGAGCGTCCGATGGCGGCTGACAACCGGCCGCTCGGCAAGTTCCACCTCATCGGTATTCCGCCGGCACCGCGCGGCATGCCGCAAGTCGAAGTCACGTTCGACATTGACGCTAACGGCATCGTCAACGTTTCGGCAAAAGACATGGGCACCGGACGCGAGCAGAAGATCACGATCACGGCTTCATCGGGGCTTTCCAAAGATGAGATCGACCGCATGATGCGCGAAGCCGAATCGCACTCGGCAGAGGACGTGAAGAAGCGCGAAGAGATCGAGGCGCGCAACCGGCTTGACAGTCTCACCTATCAAGTTGAGAAGACTTTTAACGAAAACCGAGAAAAGCTTGATGGGGCTGGCGCTTCAGAGATGGAAGAAGCCGTTGCCGACGCGAAGAAGGCAGTAGAAGAAGGCGGCATAGAACGTATGAACAACGCCTTCAACCGATTACAAACCGCTTCGCACAAACTCGCCGAAGCGCTTTATCAACAGAGCGCCTCTGCGGGCGCGGGCGGCGCAGAGACACAGGGCGCATCGGCTGGAGCATCAACCGGTTCCACTGCCCAGGGAGCGAACGACGACAATGTCATCGACGCTGAATACGTTGACGTCGACGATAAAAAATAGAGTGAACGGTAAACAGTGACAAGTGACAAGAAGGAACAACACTCTATCTTGTCATTTGTCACTCGTCACTTTGTCACTGCTTTAAAATGGCTAAGGAAGACTACTATCAAGTGCTCGGCGTCAAACGCGACGCCAAGCCCGAAGAGCTCAAGAAAGCTTACCGCCGATTGGCGCGCAAGTATCACCCGGACGTTAATCCCGGTGACAAAGCCGCCGAGGAGCGTTTTAAGCTGATCACAGAGGCGCACGACGTTCTTTCGGATCCGAAGAAGCGTGGGGTCTACGACCGTTTCGGCCAGTATTCAGATAACTTGGCGGAATCGGCAACCAGCACAAAGGGTCGCCGTCCAAGCGACTTTGATTTTGCCGGATTTGACTGGAGCACCTCAGCCAGCGGCAGCAGCAATAGCGGAGCCAGCTTCCGCGACATCTTCGCTGATCTCTTCGGCGGGGCAGGCGCAAAGGCGGAACGCGAGCCGCCTCGGCCTAACCCGACACGGGGTGCGGATATTGAGATGCCCTTAACGCTTTCCTTTGAAGAAGCTGTAACGGGCATGACCAGTAATATCACGGTTAATCGTTCTGAGCAGTGTCCGCGTTGCAACGGCGCGGGTGACACTGGAGGTGCACCAGTTACCTGCGCGACTTGCAAGGGAACCGGGCAGGTATCACGAGCTGGTGGGCGAATGCGCTTCGCACAGGAGTGCCAGGAGTGTTCAGGAACAGGCAAACGCCGTCCGCCATGCCCCGTCTGCACGGGCCTCGGCGTTGTGGCAAAGATGGAGAACGTGAAAGTACGTATTCCGGCGGGCGTCGATACGGGATCGCGCGTGCGCATTCTCGGCAAAGGTCACAGCGGACGCCTCGGCGCTCCTCCAGGCGACCTCTTCATCATTACAAATGTCGGGCGTCATTCTTACTTCACACGCAAGGGTGACAATATCTACGTGACCATCCCACTGACTGTGCCGGAAGCCGCGCTCGGCGCAAAGATCGAAGTGCCGACCGTTAATGGCAAGGCTCAACTGCGCATTCCACCCGGCACACAGTCGGGGCAGAAGTTCCGCCTGCGCGAACGCGGCGTGCCCAGCTTGCGCAACGCGCAAGCGCGCGGCGACCAGTTTGTTGAAGTTCAAGTAACGCTTCCAAAAGTGATTTCAGAAGAAACAAAGGATCTTCTGCGACGCTACGCGCAGATGAACCCGGAGAACCCGCGAGTAGCGATGGGACTGGAATAA
>JACCTF010001040.1 GCA_013812565.1 Pyrinomonadaceae bacterium
GTGCGGGGCGGCAGCGTGCATGGCGAGTGGCCGGGCCTCGGCAGCGATCGGTTATATGAGGAGCGCGACCTGGCGTTGACCACAGATTTTCGCGATGTATTCGGCGAAGTAGCACAAAAACATCTCGGCAACACTGATCTTCAGAAAGTCTTCCCTGGTTATGCTGCGCAGACTGCGAAGTTCCGTCACGTGCTTGGTTGAAAGCAGTGAAGCTCGTAGAGCACATTTGACTTGTGCATGGGATACAAGGCAGTTCACCGGAGGAAAGAAGGCAGAAAGCAGAAGGCAGCCGGAGTTAATACAGCGGCAGATAAAATATCAGCTTGACACCCAACGACATTGAGCCAACCCTTGCCTACTGCCTACTGCCTACTGCCTACTGCCTGCTGCTTTATGGCTTCCAGGTCCAGCGGTGACGCTGCTGCCCCCAGACCGCCATCGCCAGCATGTATAGCGGCTGCGAAAGAAACCACAACGGCAGGTAGCGCAACAATCCGAGTTGATTGAAGCGGCGGCACGCCGAGGTGTAAAGCAGCAGATCAACCCCGAGCTTGAGTGCGACCGTCATAACCCAGGTAAGCCGACTGATCCATCCGGCCCACGCCCACGCCGCGCCAAAGAGCACCGTCATGTTTGCCACTAGGGAGGCGAGGGCGTAAGTCATAAACAACGTATCGCTGCGAAAGTGGTGTGTGCCGCTCGACGCCCACCTGGCGCGTTGGTTGCGAAAGGCACGCCAAGTCTTTTCCGGATAAGTGCGGTTACGCGCGCCCGTGTGATCGGCGTAGACGATCCGGCCCACCTCGGTCGTGCGCTTGATCAACTGTAACATCAACATGTCGTCGCCTGCGATACGGTGCATCACCGACGTATAGCCGCCGACGCGTTCGAAGGCGCTGCGCCGGAAGGCGATGTTTTGACCCGACGCCCCGAGCGGATAAGTTAAGTTAGCGCTCGCCGCCATCATTGCCACGAGCGTCAGAAATTCAAACGCCTGCACGCGCTCAAACAAGCTGCTTCCGTGATCGACGGTTAGTTCGGAGTAGCCGAGCACCATCGCAACATCCGGCTCGAAGTAGCGCACCGTCTCACTAATCCAACCGGGCCGCACGCGGCAGTCGGCATCCGTTAGAAGCAACAACTCGCCGCGGCTCGCCTCAATACCTTTTTGCAGAGCTAACTTCTTCGGCGACATACCAACCGGCACATCCCGTTGGTTGATAAGGCGGAGGCGTCCGGCATCAACACCGGCGGCGGTGCGGACTATCTCGGCGGTTGCATCGGTTGAGCGATCATCGACGATGAGCACCTCATACGCTGGGTAAGTCTGCGCAGCCAAGTCATCAAGCAGGGGAGGTATCCGGTGCGCCTCGTTGCGCGCGGCGACGATCACGCTGACAAACGGCGCGGTCTCGTTGGCGGCCGGGGCGGGACGACGAAGCCCGAACCAGAGCCAGATGCCGCCGAGCACATAGACGGCGCTGGCGAGCCAGACGAATGCGGAGATCATTATCAAGGTGAAGTCTTCAGATGAATCGGCACTTGCCGTAAAGCTAGAAGCAAGGTGCGAATGCCGTATAACAGATTGCCCTCCGGCATCCTTAGTTCATTCAACAAGCGTGACAAATTTATTTCGACTCGCCTATTTATTTTGACTGAATCTTTTTGGGTTGATTTCTCGCGTTATATATGTAGACAGCAGTTTGGCTGTTGTGATCGGCAAATAAAGTTTGAAGGCTGTGAGAAGAATACAAAATGCTGAAAAGAAATTCACTGGCTTTACTGTCATTACTCTGTGCGGTTTTTATTTTTAACTCATCAACCGCGCAGGCGCAAGAAACCGAAGCGGCGGCCAACTCGGCGATCACCGCAGCTAAACTGCCCGCAGGCGCACAGCGCATTATGCCCGCGAGCGTTCCGGCTGAGATCAGCGACGCGCTCAAAGAACTCGCGAACATGGGCGAGGGAAAAGTCGTGCAAGGCGATCGGGAAGTGCTGCCGTGGTCGGGCGGCGGATACCGTAGAGCGAACGCGGCAACTCTGATGCGACAAGTGCAAAACGGTTTGCAAGCGCAGGGCTGGACGTACGAAGTAGGTGGAACAGAAGGCGACCTTACGATCTTTACTGTTTTGAAAGAAACCCCGACGCGGCGCTCCCTGATCGGATTTTACGTTCCGACCGATGCCGCGCTGGTTGTGGCTTGGACAGAGGTCTTGCGTGCGGACAATCGAACCAACGCGGTTGAAAACAACGCCCAGATTGAAAAGGTCGTATCGTCGTCCGTTTCCAAATCGGAGAGTCCGCGCGAGTTCGTCGGCACGTGGACAAACGGCGGGATGTCAATGTTGCTTGAACGCAACACCGTGACGGGCTCGACCACGCCGCGTAACGGTTCCACATTCAAGTACGTTTTCACCCACGACAAACGTTTCGAGTCCATCGGTATGATTCAATCAACGATGTACGGCTGCACGACGACGCTGTTCAACGACAAGCGCGGCCGCGTCGAGATCAACGGCTCGCAATTGATGCTTGTGCCGAGCAAGAATTTTTGGCGACAACAAAACAGTTGTGCGCCGAACAGCACGAAAGAAAGAGACTACACGCTGGAGCGCGAAACTTTCGAGTGGCGCACCAAGACGGACGAATATGGCGAGAAATATATATGTCTGACAAACGCGAAAGGCGAAAGATGTTACCGGCTGGAAGATAAATAAACTTACCCAAATCACCTTATAGGAGCGACAAACATGAACACTAATCAACACAACGCGGCGCAACCATCACCGACCGAAGCGGTACTGCAAATGATGTCGGGCTTCTGGATTTCACGCGGAATTTACGTCGTCGCTAAGCTCGGTCTGGCCGATCACTTGCGCGACGGAGCTAAAACCGCCGCCGAACTTGCCGCCGCCACTGACACACACGCCGATTCGCTCAATCGCGTGATGCGAATGCTGGCAACAGCAGGCGTGTTTCGGCATGAGGGCGAAGACCGGTTCGCCTTAACGCCGCTGGCGGAAACCCTGCTCACCGACGCGCCCAATTCACTACGATGGTTTGCCATCGTCGAAATGGGCGATGAGCATTACGAAGCTTGGGGAAACTTTCTGCACTCTGTCAAAACCGGCGAGATTGCGTTTGATAGTCATTTCGGAATGAACATCTGGGAATATTACGAGCAGCACCCGGAGAACGCCCGCAACTTTAATAACTCAATGACGAACACGACACAGTTCGTAACGCAGGCCGTCGTCGAGGCTTACGATTTTTCCGGTTGTCAAAAGTTAATTGATGTCGGCGGCGGTTTGGGCAGTATGACGGCGGCGATCCTGCGGGCGAATCCGCATCTCGCGGGCGTCGTGTTTGACGCGCCCTCGGTCGTTGAGAAATCCAAAAAATTGCTCGCCGAAGCGGGAGTCGGCGAACGCTGTGAGGCGGTGGGTGGCGACTTTTTCGAGTCAGTTCCGGCGGGCGGCGACGTTTATACGATGCGCTGGATTATTCACGATTGGGACGACGAGCGTTCGTTGAAGATTCTGAAGAACATCCGGCGGGTGATGCCTGAAAACGGCAAGCTTCTGCTCGTCGAAGCCATCGTGCCGTCGGACGGACAACCACATCTCAGTAAATTTATGGACTTGATTATGTTGACGATGACCGGCGGGCGCGAGCGCACTGAGAGCGAATACGCGATTCTTTTTGCCAAAGCCGGATTCAAGCTGTCGCGTGTCGTCCCAACGGCTACGGAATTCTGCATCATCGAAGCCGTCACCGCTTGAACAATCGTTTCGCCCAATCTTTCGGACTCAAACGGCGCGTCAGGTAAGAAAACGAAAAAGGAGTAATGACAAAAATGAACATTCGTCACGTAACCGTTGCCGACACCGAAAACTGCGGCCGGGTTATCTACAAAGCTTTCTGCGGCATTGCCGACAAACATAATTTCCCGCACGACTTCCCGTCGCTCGATGCCGCGCTGCAGATGGCGCAAATGTCAATCGCTAACCCCGATATTGACGGATTTGTGGCCGAAGACGACGGGCAATTTCTCGGCTCAAATTTTTTATGGCGACAAAATAGAATTGCCGGAGTCGGCCCGATCACGGTTGACCCGGACGCGCAGGCAAGAGGCGTCGGCAGACGTTTGATGCAAGTCGTCATCGAACGCGGGAAGGATGCGTCGGGCATTCGCCTTGTGCAAGACGCTTTCAACACAACATCGATGTCGTTGTATGCCAGCTTGGGATTTGATGTCGTCGAGCCGCTCGTGATTATGCAGGGCACTCCGGCGGGCGAAGCGTCATCGCAGAAGGCTGAAGTCCGTCCGCTCGAAGAAAAAGATTTCGACGCTTGCGCCGAACTGTGCCGGAAGGCTCACGGTTTCGACCGCGACAACGAACTGAAACTAATCATTAAGATGTCTCCCACTTTCATCGCCGTGCGCGAGAATCGCGTCGTCGCTTACGCTTCTGCTCCGACTTTTTGGCAGATGAATCACGCCGTCGCCGAAACCACCGAAGATATGCAAAGTTTGCTTTCCGGCGCGGCGCGTTTAACCGGACAGCCGCTCGCGTTTCTGCTTCCGACGCGTCAAGCCAAGCTGTTCCGCTGGTGTTTAAGTCAAGGATTAAGAGTCGTGAAGCCGATGACTTTAATGGCGATGGGCGAATACCGAGAGCCGCGCGGATGTTTCCTTCCTTCGGTTTTGTATTGATCATTTAAGGACGGCTATCGTTTCGGAGCGACCGGCGGCAGAGATTATCGTTTTATTTTCTGCTTAAAAATCTTTCGGCGGTCGAAACTTTAATATTGAACGACAGGCAGTTCTTAAACACTCGGTAGCAAATCGCGGAAGTAGTGATCATCTCTGAAAACAGTTTCGCCGACACTAAATTTGATCTCATCTTTGAACAGCGGGCCGCTGAAAACAAAGCTATGAAACTCGCCGTTCTCTCCGCACGGATCGACGGTTGGTGGAAGCGCTGCGAGGAAATAGTCATCAATGATTCTTCCGGCGAAGGAAGCATCAAGCTGCTTTGAATTAACACAGGTGACAACAGCCTTGAAGCCTTGCCCGATAAACTCTTTGATGAGTTCGGTCGTGTTCCGCTGCCAGATAGGATACAAGCCGCGCATCCCTACACGGGCCAGCAACTGTTCACGGTACAAACGGATGTCTTCGAGAAACAGGTCGCCGAAGGCCACCGTATCAATGCCAGCCTCACGGTGTGCGGCAAGCGCCTCGGTCATCTTCGCTTCATACTCTCGGTTGCAGGCACGCTTCGGAATGGTCACTTGATGAAGCGGCAAGCCTAAGGAGACAGCCTGCTGTTCGAGCAGCAAGCGCCGGACGCCGTGCATTTGGATACGGTCATCGTCGCCGGTGATCGTGGTCAGCAAAGCCGTCACATGCTGATCCCGCTGCCAAATTCCACGAAGCGCCATCGCGCTGTCTTTACCGCCGCTCCACGAGAGTAGCACCGTTCTCAATGACCTTATATTGATAGACTTGATTGAAGATTTGGAAAAATCCTGCGGATAATAACATGTTCAGCGAACGATGAACGCTGCACGAATCGATAGAACTAAACCACTCGACAGAACTAAACCACGTAGGAACGGCACACGAAGAAGTGTGTGTTTGCAGAGGCGTTCCATATGGCAACTTGAAATAAGCTTTCACAAGTGAGAGTTGCGACTGAAGAACAGGCACGCGGCAATGCTAGACTGTCTTCATCTTTTCAAATCGCCAATCGGCAACTTAAAATCTCATGTCTCTCCAAGCAATTATTCTGCGTTTCGATTCGCTGCCTTCAACTAACACCGAGGCTGCCGGACAAGCGATGCGCGGCGCATCCGAAGGCTTGTGCATCGTCGCGCGTGAGCAGACAGCGGGGCGTGGTCGGCACGAACGCCGATGGGTTTCACCCGCGGACGCCGGTCTCTACTTCAGCATCGTGCTGCGCCCACGCTTTGAACTGCGTCAGTGGCCGCTCATCACATTGATGGCCGCGCTCGCCGTACATGACGCGCTCGTCGAAGCGTGCGATCTGCACACAGACATCAAATGGCCGAACGACATCTATGCGGAGGATCGTAAACTGGGCGGCATTCTGGCGGAGACACTTGAAACCGAAACAGGACGCGCCGTGATTCTCGGCATCGGGCTAAACTTAAGCGACAGAGTTTTGCCGCATGAGCTTCAAGCAAGCGCTGCTTCCGTTGAAGCCGTCACGGGCAACCGGCCTGACACGGAAGCCTTGCTGCGCGCTCTGGTGCGTGCCGTCGCCCTTCGCTACTCGAATCTTCATTCACCAAACGGTGCGGAGCAAACGCTTGAAGAATGGACGAAACGCTCGTCCTACGCCGAAGGAAAGCGGGTGCGCGTCAGCGTAGGCGCGGAAGTCTTCGAAGGCACAACGCGCGGCCTTGCGATTGATGGCGCTCTTCGGGTAGAAACCGATGCGGAAGAAATCAGAACAGTGCGCGCCGGAGATGTCACGGCACTGCGGCGCGCGAGCACTAAGAAAGGGATGAGCGATGAGTAATGAGTCATGAGTAAAAAACTTGCTCATTACTCATCGCTCATTACTCATCGCTCATTACTCATCGCTGATCTATATGCTATTAGTCATTGACGTTGGCAACACAAACACTTCGCTCGGTGTATACAACGAGGAGCATCTCGTGGCGCACTGGCGTTTGACTACTGCGCGGGCGCGCACCGTGGATGAGTACGGCGTTTACTCGCGCAACGTATTGGCGCTGGCTGGAATTGATTCTAAGATCATCACCGCTGTCGCCATCGCGTCGGTCGTGCCGCCGCTCAACCCGGTATTGAAGCGCATGGCCGAAGTTTACTTTCATCAAACGCCGCTCTTTATCGATCACCAGACCGACACCGGAATGCCGATTCTCTACGATCCGCCGTCAGATGTTGGTGCAGATCGCATCGTCGATTCGGTTGCGGCAATCAACAAGTATGGCACGCCGATTATCGTCGTTGACTTCGGCACGGCGACGACCTTTGATGCAGTGAACAAAGAAGGTCAGTACCTCGGCGGGGTGATCACGCCCGGCATTATGATCTCATCTGAAGCCTTGTTCGCACGCGCCGCACGCTTGCCCCGCGTCGAGATACGCCAACCCTCTCAGGTAATCGGCAGGTCAACCGTCGGCTCCATGCAGTCTGGACTTTATTACGGTTACGTCGGATTGGTTGATGGAATCATAAAACGAATGCTGGAAGAATTAGACGGCGCAACACGCATTGTGGCAACCGGCGGCCTCGCGCCGCTGATCGCCACAGGCTCGAAGCTGATCGAAACCGTTGACGACACTCTAACACTCGAAGGCATGCGACTGATCTACCAAAGGAACAGCAAGATGGGAGTCAGGAGTCAGGAGTCGAGAGTCAGAATGGAGGAATAAAAATACCTGCTTTATTCTGGCTCCTGACTTCTGACTCCTGAATACTGCTTTGAATTATTATAACTACTTCACCGAGATTGAGGACGTTTTCATTCGCCGCCGTGGCAAAACTCTGCTGCTTAGCCCCGTGGATTGGGTGTTGATTGAAAGCTGGAAGGAACGAGGTGTGCCGCTGCATGTGGCGTTGCGGGGCATCGAGAGCGCGTTTGATTCTTATGAGTCACGTCCGCGACGGCGAAGCATTAAGACGCTGCTTTACTGTCAGGAAGAGGTCGAAGCGCAGTTTGCCGAATGGCTCGAATCGCAGCATGGAGCCGGGTCAGCTACGACGAACGGCGAAGGCGGCACGCCCGAAAGGGAAACGGGTTTGCCGTTCCCGCGCACTGTTATCTTGGAACATCTCGCGAGGTGTCGCGCGGATTTTACAAGAGCGCATGACGGGCGACGAGCGACAAAAGCGGATGAGCTATGTGATGCTTTGGCGCGCGCCGCCGGGCGGCTTGCAGAGTTGGAGCAAGATTTTGCGGCGGCAGCGAGGCCTGACGCCGAGAAACTTGAAGCGTCGCTCACGCAACTCGAAGATTTGCTGGACCGTGCGATGCACGCGAGCGCTTCACCCCAAGAATTAGGAGAAGCGCGCCGCACGGCCGAAACCGATGTGAAGCCATACCGCGAGCGTATGGAGCGTGCGGCTTATGAACAAACGCTCAACCGCTTGCTCGCAAAAACTTTGCGCGAACACTACGGCGTGCCGCGCCTGAGCCTGTTCTATCTTTAATTAATCAAAGGTGAATAAGATGACAAAGATGGTAATCAAGAACGTGCGCATTTCTTCCATCGCTTTATGGATGGCGGTGTTTATGGCGGTGTTCGTGCTTGTGACCAGCGTAGTTTTCACCGTTATCTTCCTCGGCTTCAGCATGACAAGCGCCGCGCCGTCGGTCGGCTTCACGGGTGTTGAAGCGGCCCGGCGCGGGTTCATGCAGTTTCTCATCATCATCATGTTTGCCTACAGCCTCGTCGGATTTCTCGGCGGCGCGCTCTGTGGCTTCATCTACAATGCCTATGCAGTCAAGTCCGTTGCGGGGATCGAGTTTGATGTCGAAAGCTGACTCAGCGTAAGCAGCGAGCGAAGTTCGCCCGCGCGTTGTACGTTATGACAAAGCCCAAGCGAATGAGGCGTGACGAACTCCTCGCCGCCCTGGACACGAGTGTCGATGTCGAGATCGAACGCATTCTGCCGGGCGGCTTCGGATTAGCGCACGCTCGTGGGCAGACGATTCTGGT
>JACCTF010001060.1 GCA_013812565.1 Pyrinomonadaceae bacterium
CTATTCAAGCGATCAGCGCGGTCGATCTTGCCATTTGGGACTGCTTGGGTAAGCTGCGCGGGGAACCGATCTATGCCTTGCTCGGCGGTAAGACCAAAGAGCGCCTGCCGGTATATGCCACCACGGCGCGGCCGGACCTTGCGCAGGAGATGAATTTTCAGGGAGCGAAGGTGCCGCTACCCTACTGCCCCGCGGAAGGCGATGATGGATTGCGGCGCAACGTCGCCTTCATCCGGGAAGTACGTGAGCAGATCGGACCGGACTTTCCGTTGCGAATTGATTGTTACATGTCGCTCACAGTGCCGTATGCGATTGCCTTAGCCCGCGCTCTTGAGCCGTATCACATCATGTGGATTGAAGAGTGCTTGCCGCCCGATGACTATGATGGCTACGCGCAACTCAAAGCAGCCGTTAACTCGTGTTTGATTACGACGGGTGAGCACGAGTACACACGTTACGGCTTCCGCGAGTTGATCGCCAGGAAGTGCGCAGACATCCTGCAGCCGGACATCAACTGGGTGGGAGGCTTAACGGAAGCGCGCCGCATCGTCGCTATGGCGGCGGCCTATGACATCCCGGTCATTCCGCACGGGTCAAGCGTCTTCTCCTACCATATGCAATATGCTTTTACTAATTGCCCGATTGCCGAGTTTCTGGTGATGAGCCCACAAGCCGATAAAATAGTGCCGCTCTTCGGAGATCTGTTTACAAACGAGCCATTACCCGCCGATGGATATTTAGACTTATCGGACGCGCCGGGTTGGGGGGTTGCTCTAAACAAGAGTGCGCTCAACCTACGCCGACCATATAGGAACAGTGACAAGTGACAAGATAACACCAGGCTCTTTCTTGTCACCGTTCACTTGTCACTATTCTCTCGTTACCCGCTTACCGCTTATGAACTACGAAGTGCAAGTATTGAAGATGGGCCAGTGCGATGTGCAGGGGCCGGAGGTTTATTGGATGAGCCACTGGAATATGTGGGAGACCCTCTACTTCTACATGGTGGTGATTCGGGGCGCAGGGAGGACTGTGATAGTTAACACGGGACCGCCCGCCGATCTCACGGCTCTTAACGAACGGTGGCAAGAAGCATTCGGGGAACGTGGCCGGATGGAGCGCAAGGAAAGCGAAAGGCCCGAAGCGGCGCTCGCGACGTTAGGCATCAAACCTGAAGAGGTTGACTATGTATTGTTGACACCGCTGCAAGCTTATGCGACCGCGAACATCCCTTTGTTCCGTAATGGGCAAATATGTTTGTCGAAACGTGGGTGGGTCGAGGATTTCCATGCCCCTAAGTTCCCCGTGCATGTCCCGCGTGAGTTTCGCATCCCTGATGATGCTTTGCGTTACCTGATGTTTGAAGGCCATGAGCGAGTGCGCTTGCTTGATGACGAAGATGAAGTGCTGCCGGGGTTGCGCGCGTTCTGGGCAGGCGTTCATCACCGCTCTTCGATGGCTTACGTGATTGACACCATCAAAGGCCGGGTCATCGTCTCGGATTGTTTTTTCAAATATCCGAACGTCGAACAGATGTTGCCGCTTGGCATTCTGGAAAGCATGGAAGAATGTTTCAAGACATATGAGCGACTGCGGCGTGAAGGGGACATACTCGTGCCTTTGTATGATCCGGAATTATTAACGCGGCATCCTCAGGGAAGAGTCGCTTGATGATCAATGCTTTAACGATCAGCAGCGTGTATCTTTCAGATAGAAGCATCGAAGAATGACTGAGAAATCCTTTAAACCGGCTGGAGTTGTCTGATCTGGGCTTAGCGGGCTGGAGAAGTTATCCATCCGCGCGCTGTCTGCCAAAGTTGTTGCGTTGAACTCACATTACGGCGAACATTATTCGAGGAGATTTCAAGTGATGAATAACGAAAACACGGTCGCAATCGTGACCGGCGCGGCACAGGGCATTGGTCAGGCAACGGCAATTGAGTTTGCCCGATCCGGTTACGCAGTCGTGATCGCCGACTTGAATCAGGAACTGGCAGAGCAGGCCGCCTCTGATCTTCGCGCTGCCGGGCATCAAGCGATGGCGCAAAAGGTTGATGTCGCCGACCGTCAGAGTGTACGTGAGATGGTCGAAGCTGTACTCGGAAGATTTGATCGGATTGATGTGCTCGTTAATAACGCCGGTATCGCCGGGCGTGCCGCGCCGCTCGTCGATGTGACAGACGATGACTGGGATCAGATGATGGCGATTGATCTGAAGAGCGTATTTTTGTGTTGCCAAGCTGTGCTTCCGCACATGCTTGAACGAAAGAAAGGCGCCATCGTCAATGTCGCTTCGATTGCCGGTAAAGAAGGCAACCCGAACATGGTTCCCTATTCGACCGCCAAGGCTGGTGTCATCGGACTAACAAAGGCGCTGGCGAAAGAGGTCGCACAGCAAGGAGTGCGCGTCAACTCGGTCGCGCCAGCCGTAGTTGAGACGAACATCCTCCAGACATTGACCACACAGCAAATAGAATTTATGCGCAGCAAGATTCCGATGAATCGTTTCTGCCGCACGGATGAGGTCGCGGCGATCATCACCTTCTTGGCATCGGATAAAGCCAGCTTCGTCACCGGGCAGTGTTACGACGTGAGCGGCGGACGAGCGACCTACTAAAGAACACCTTCAGCAGACAATCCAATATTGTGATACGACTAACAGGCAAGACTGCAATCATCACTGGTGGAGCAGCAGGCATCGGAGAGGCGACATCCTTGTTGTTCGCAGAGGAAGGCGCGCAAGTAGTTATCGCCGATCTTAATGAAAAAGCCGGTGAAGAAATCTTGGAGACCATCAGGAAGCAGGGCGGTCAAGCTGTCTTCGTAAGGACTGACATCTCCGACGAAATGGACGTCAAGCGGATGCGCGATTCATGTATAAGTGAGTTTGGGAAGATCGATGTGCTGGTTAACAACGCGGCCACCTTCGTCCTAAAAGGTCTTGAAGCAACCGTGGAAGATTGGCACCGCTCACTTGATACCAACGTCATCGGCACGGCACTCGTCAGCCGTTATGCTGCCGATGAGATGAAGAAGAATGGCAAAGGAACTATCGTCAATTTAGCTTCGATCTCAAGTTTCATCGCCCAACCGAACTTCGTCACCTACAGCGCAACGAAGGCTGCCATTCTTCAAATGACAAGAAACATGGCGCTTGATCTTGCGTCGTTCGGTATACGGGTAAACTGTGTGTGTCCCGGCACAATCCTGACTCGTGCTTCATACGACCACATGGAGCGGGTCGGGTTGACTTTAGAAGAGTTTATCGCCGAGGAAGCGCCGAAGCATCTGCTCAAGCGTGTGGGTGATCCACGTGAAGTGGCTTACGCCATCCTCTTTCTTGCTTCGGACGAGGCATCGTTCATCACCGGAACCCACCTGATGGTGGATGGAGGGTACATAGCTATTTGACTACCTGCTGTTTAACTCTTTGTGGTGGGCGAATCGTCAACGATCCGGTAGCGGTCGAGCCTGATGCATCGCTAAATCGAAACACGCGAAATTAAAACAGAGACGAGGCCGCAGATGAACGCAGACGGACGCGGATTACTTCATTAAATTGAGTGAGCGGCGTGTCTCGGCGGCTTCATTGTCCTGCCCCATTCTTGTGAATTTTGATATAGGGAGATTATTAGTCCCGATGAATGGAGGCCGGTTCATTTCTCTCTCTGTTTAGTTCTGTGTTCCGCTGTTACCGCTAGCAGCGGCAAGAGCGGCGTCGTATGCGGGCGTACCCTTCTCTGGAATAGTCCAGAAGAAAACTGAGCGTCCGTCAATGTTGAGCGTCTGCTCCGGCTTCCAACTGCCCATGTCGAAGGCGTGCGAGACGATGCGCGTGCCCGGCTTGAGGTCCTTCAGCAACTTCGGCAGCAATCTAAGATTGAGGCTGTTGAGCAGGTAGAGCGTCACAACGGTCGCGTCGCTGATGTTTGCTTCAAACAAATCTTCGTTGAGGAAGCGCACGCGGTCACTGACGCCGGCCTTCTGCGCGTTGGCGTTGGCTTCCTTAATCCGCTCAGGGTTGATGTCGATGCCGGTGCCACGCGTGCTAAACTTCTGCGCCGCCGTGATGACGATGCGCCCGTCGCCTGAACCTAAGTCGTAATGCACGTCGCCCCGACGCACGTTCGCCACCTTCAACATCGCGTCGACGACTTCGGGCGGCGTCGGCACGTAAATCACGTCGGGTTCGCGGAGTTTCTTAGCCGTCTGCGCATCGCTTACCGTTGTCGCATTCGGGCTGGGCGCGGGCGATGCGGTTTGCCCTTGCGTACTTGTTGATTGTATTCCGGTTGATTGTTTT
>JACCTF010001087.1 GCA_013812565.1 Pyrinomonadaceae bacterium
GCACGAAAGCACACGGTGAGTTTCTTGGAGAAGTTCGGGTACTGTTGGAGCGATGGAAGAATTCATCCTTTATCCCAGACTTCTTGAAGACTCAAAATCCATATCTTGGTGTGCCAGTCATATAGAACCTGAATAAAGTTGAACGCCCAGTTTTTGTATGGTTGCTGGGGAGAATTTACCAGCCCGTCGTACCAGGTTTGAAACTCGTCTAAGATAAGAGCAGTTGGTTGGTGACGCAGTAACTCAAGCAGCAGAGTATCCGGCGGTATGTCGGTTTTCTTTTCGCCCTGTCCTTCCCACTTACCGCGGATAAACGCGCCGTGCGGATGCCTCTCGAATATCAAGTCCCATAAGAATTTGTAACGCTGGCGGTGCAAGCTTTCGCTAATCACCAGCATCCCGGAACGAAGCGGAAGCGTTTCGATGTTGGAACGGGTCAAGCGTTGTGACCAAGCACGCAGCCAAGACTTCGTTTGTGAAGAGTCGGTTAGCACATGGTGCAGTGCTGCGATTAAGTGAGACTTACCTTGACCGCGCTCACCCATTACGACAACAGGGCGTGCTTGCTCAGGACCGATAGCTTCAATTGCTTTCAACAAGTCGGTCGAAGGGTATGTGATTTCGAGGAAGTCGGCGGCCGGTAGTTGCGTCGCGCCCGTATCATTGTCGTTAGTTAATTCGATTGCCGTTCCCTTGAGACGGCGGCTACGGAACTCTTCCCGGAGACTTAATCCGAGCATTGTTTTATTTCCCTTCATCAAGAACTTCGTTCAGACGTTCGTGTTTACATCTCGCCGTACCCATCTTCGAACCTTGCGGATACCACCACCACCCGGTTCCGTTATAATCGGGACACCTGCTTGCGTCAACGGGTCTCATTGGCGGAGAAGGTTTGAGAAACTTCTCAATCATGTCGTCAGCCTCTCCGCTCCGACGGTTCGTCGTTGCGTAACCTCCGGGATTGTTTATACCTTGTCCTGACGGTATTGTCAGGTTAAGTAGCCGGAGGTTGTATGTTTGATTACACAGCTAAGCGCGAGTTTACTTTTGTTGTCAAAAACCGATTGAACTATTTAGGACTTACGCAGTTGGACGTAGAATCAACAACTTACGGGAAGTCGTGATTTCGATAAGTCCTTTGTTTGCAACAGCGGCCTCCTTCAACTGCGTAAGTCCTACTATTGTTAGAAGCATGACCCACTTTCCTTTACCGAAGCTTTATCCGATCACCGATGCGCGGATTACAGGCTTGTCCCATGCAGAGCAGGTCGCGCGCTTGAGCGAAGGCGGGGCAACGCTCGTGCAACTACGCGAGAAGCATTTGTCCCCGCGTGAATTTTACCGAGAAGCTGAAGCGGCTTTGCGTGTCGCGCATGAGCGAGGCGTGCGTCTTATCATCAACGACCGTGTTGATATTGCGCTCGCGCTCGGAGCCGATGGCGTTCACCTGGGTCAGGATGATCTTCCACCGGAAGCCGCGCGTGAGTTGCTCGGCCCGGATGTGATCATTGGCTTTTCGACGCATAATATCGATCAAGCCATCGGTGCGGCACGCCTGCCGGTTGACTACATCGCCATCGGACCGATCTTCGCGACCCTCTCAAAAGAGAATCCCGACCCGGTTGTTGGTATTGACGGACTGCGGCGCGTGCGCGAGCAAGCGAGTCATATGCCGATAGTTGCAATTGGCGGCATCACTGAGCGAAACGCGCGCAGTGTGATTGAAGCGGGAGCCGATGCAGTGGCCGTAATCAGCGCGTTGCTGCGAGAGCCTTCGTCTATCACGGGGCGCACGCACGAGTTTATTCAATTCCTTTCGAGAGATGTCTAATACCAATCTGTCCATCTTGTAAGCTCTGATTTAGTTCATGAATAAGACCAGAGCAACCTGTCGTTCATGCCCATGTACACTACGGCAACAAAATTCCGCTTGCGTTTGTTCTTCGTATAGGCAAGAATCTTCCCGCCAGCGGACGCTCTTCTGGCCTAGTCGATCCCCTCACGAATTATAAATCTTCTTCCCGGCCGGATTCCCCAACCAGCTTTCAAACTCGGAAAATTTTCCAGATGAGTTTCTTCGATCTGCCGCCTGTCATCGAGCGCATGCTGCTCGTCTCAAAAGATATTAGCGATTTGAACTTCTCCGTCGGGCGCTCGCCACAGGTAGAAATTAACGGCAAGCTGATGCCGGTCGAGCCGCTCGGTTTGAAGAGGCTCTCCCCTTACCAGACGGAAGTGATAGCGATGACGTTGTTGCAGGGTAATCCTGAAGCCACGGCTCGTCTCGCGCGCACCGGCTCGGCTGATCTCAGCTACGCCCTGCCGTCGTGCACCAGGTTTCGCGTCAACATCTTTCAGCAGCGCGGCACGCACTCGATTGTGATGCGTGTAATCCCGAACGGAGTGCCGACCATCGAGTCGCTCGGCTTGCCGACGCGACTCACCGACATCGCCGACTTGCGCAACGGCCTTGTGTTACTGACCGGCCCTACGGGCAGCGGAAAAAGTTCAACGCTCGCGGCCATTATCAATAACATCAATCGAACAAAGCACTATCACATCATCACCATCGAAGATCCGATTGAGTTTCTTCATCGACATATAAACTCGACGGTCAACCAGCGCGAAGTCGGCTCTGATGCGATTGACTTTCCCTCGGCGTTGCGCGCCGCGCTCAGGCAAGCGCCCAAGGTAATACTCATCGGCGAGATGCGCGATCTGGAAACCACCGAAATCGCTCTGGAAGCGGCCGAGACGGGGCATCTGGTGCTCTCCACGCTGCACACAATCGACGCTTCCAAAACCGTGAACCGGATCATCGGCCTTTACTCGAAGAGTGAAGAGCTGACGATCAGGACGCGCCTGGCGCAAACTTTTCGCTACATCGTTTCGCAGCGATTGATCCCACGCGCCGACGGGCGGGGGCGCGTCGCCGCGGTCGAAATTTTGAAGTCGACGCAGCGTACACGCGAGTACATTGCGGAGGGTGAATCGCAAGGCAAACGGTTGCTCGATGCGATGCGCGACGGCGAGATTGACGGCATGCAGGACTTCGATTCAACGATCAAAAGCTTGATCGAGCGCGGGAGCATTACTAAAGAAGACGGGCTTGATTTCGCAACAAATCAGAACAACCTGCTGCTTGCGCTCCAGGGGCTATCACCGACGCAGGATTATGTTCACGCCGGCGAGCCGCCAGCCAACCCTTCAACACGAAACGGATCGATGCTCGGTATGATTGATAAAACGTAGTAGTTAGTCCGCGTGAAGATGGTGAGGTACGGAGTTCAACCATAAGGCTTGCTGACGGCGCGATCAAGCACGCTAAAGCGTGAACTCTTAACATCAAAATCAAGCGGATTGAGCAGTAGGCATTGTTGACTAATACATTTGTTGCCCCCCCAAGCAGTTCCACTTCTCTTAAAACTCTTTTCACCGTTACGGAAATTTATGATTGTTGTTTGTTCAAATTGCACGGCGCACTTGGAAGTGGCTAACACGAAAGCTCCACCGGGCTTGTTCACTGCGAGCTGTCCAAGCTGTCAATCCGACCCGCAAGTTCCTGTGGATGAAATGGCCGCCGCTTTGCTGGCGGGCTGGCGGTTCGAGTCGACCGCACCGACTCCGGCCTTTAGCCTCGATTCATCTACACTCGGTTCCGACCCGTATCTCAAGAGCATGCCTGCCACCGGCAAAGGCGAGATCGCTCAACTGCTAACCGGGCTGCTGCAGCAAAGCTTAACGGACAGCGCCAAAGAGCGCGGCAGGCCGGATTCAGAAGCGCCCGAGCAACGTCAGGCAATCGTCTGCGTCGAGGCTGCATATCGTGATGTGACCGAGCGCAAGCTGCGTGAAAGCGGCTATGAAGTCTTTGTCGCTATCGATGCGGCGCAGGTTTTTGAGCGGATAGGCGCGTCCGCCATCGACGTTGTGATCCTTGATCCGGATTTCGGCCAAGCCGAGCAGGGCACGGCTTTCATTGAACGTGAAACCGGTATGCTGCAGCCTGCGAAGCGCCGTCGCATCTTCTTTGTGCATCTGTCCGCTTCCGCACGCACCGCAGACTCGCACCAGGCATTCCTGAAAGACGTCAACCTGATCGTCAACACCAGGGACATCGAAAGGTTGCCGAGAATTCTCGAAAGCGCACGTCGCGCCTACAACGATCTATACCGCGACTTCAACAAAGCGCCCAACATCTCTACTAGCTGAAAATTTACGTCTTGCGGTAGCGAGTGTGCAGTGTCGCCACAGAAAAATAGTCTGTGGTGACAGCACGCGGGAGCGATGCTAACAGCACTCTCGTTGGTCTTTTCGCTAATCGCGAAGTACACTAATTGAGCACGAGACTTTCGCCGTTTGATCAAACGACAAGCGAGAGAACTGCTTGCCGCTGATGTTCGAACGTCTCTTTCATCGTCACGCATGGAATCAATAACTGAACTTCATCAACACAACAGCGACGCTCACGGGTGTATGCATGGACGGACTGCGACCGCGCGCAACTACCGTCGGTTAATCATCGTGCTTGCGCTCACCGCCGCATACATGGTGGCCGAGGCGTTTGGCGGATGGTGGACCGGATCATTGGCGCTTTTGGCCGATGCCGGGCATATGTTGACGGATGTGGCGGCGCTCGCGTTGGCACTTACGGCGATGTGGTTTAGTGCGCGGCCTGCGACGCCGAGAAAAACATTTGGCTATCATCGCTTGGAGATTCTCGCAGCGCTCACGAACGGTGTTGCCTTGGTGCTGGTATCGCTCTTTATTTTCTATGAAGCATACGAGCGCTGGGCCGATCCGCCGCCGATTAAAAGCAACGTGATGATGATGGTCGCGGCGGGTGGGCTATGTGTGAATATCCTCTGCGCGTGGTTGCTGCATGCCGATCACAAAATGAATTTGAACATCCACGGCGCGTGGTTGCACATCATCGGCGACATTCTCGGTTCAATTGGCGCGCTGGTGGCGGGTGCGCTTGTGTTCATCTACGACTGGCGACTGGCCGATCCGTTGGTCAGCATCTTTATCGGATTGTTAATCATCTGGAGTTCCTGGAAGTTGATTCGTGAATCAACCAACGTGCTGCTCGAAGGCACACCAGCGCACATCAACCTCACGGCGGTTGAAGATGCGATACTTGAGACCGAGGGCGTCGAAGACGTGCATGATCTACACGTATGGACTATCACATCAGGGCGCGAAGCTTTGAGCGCACACGTGATTCATACGAGGGCCAGTTCACCGCCGGAGCTTCTCAAGGAACTTCGTTCAAAGCTGCTTGAGCGCTTCGGCGTTGATCACCTTACGATTCAGATGGAGACAAAAGATTTCGCCGACGAAACCTTTCACTTCTGCCACGCCGGTACTGCCTGCTTTCGCTCGACGCGCGAGTTAAGACCGCGGCAGCGTACGGTTTAAACTATGATTAGCCACACAGCCACAGAGTGAAGGCAGTAAGCAGAAGGCAGCACTTTAGGAAGCTTTTGACTGCTTACTGCCTTCTGCCTACTTTCCTCCGTGTCTTTGTGCCTCTGTGGCAAAATGCTCGTTATGGCTCAGATCGAACTAGGAAAGGGACGCAGCACAGTTCCCTTCATTTACGATGAATCCAGATTCGAAGTGCTTACGCGGGAAGCACTCGATGAACGTCCGTTGTCTGATCCAGATATCAACGCCGCGATAGACCTGCCAATCGATTCACAGCCGCTTGAAGAAATCGTCTCGCCCGGCGAGTCGGCGCTCGTCGTGGTATCGGATGCAACGCGCGCGACGGCGAGCGCGCAGATCACGAATCTCCTGGTGCGTCGTCTGATAGAGTTGGGCGTCGCGCCCTACGATCTACGTATCATCATCGCCACAGGTATTCACCGCCCGACGACCATCGAAGAAAAGCGCGAATTGCTGACGCCGTTTATTGTCCAACGCATCAGAATAGTTGATCACAATCCGCACGATCTTGGTCAGCTCGCACATCTAGGCGAGACGGAGCGCGGGACGCCGATTGAAGTCAACCGTGCCCTGCTTGACCACTCGCACATCATTCTCACCGGAGGCATCGGGTTTCATTACTTCGCAGGGTTTACCGGCGGACGCAAGTCGATCTGCCCCGGCCTTGCTTCGGCTCGGACGATTGCCGCAACCCATCTGCAAGCGCTCGAT
>JACCTF010001088.1 GCA_013812565.1 Pyrinomonadaceae bacterium
TGATCATACGCATCATGAACTCGCGCACGCACATCACAGTCATGAGCAGCATGGGCAGATGCACTTCCACGCCGATGCACATGGTCATGCGCAAGAGACTGTTGACGGAGTTTACCGTTCTGTAACAAGTGAGCACCATCATAGTCACGCACATGATGCTGCTGCGCACCATGCAAATGGTCATGGTGCTCACGACCACCATCATAAGCACCGTGACCACGATCACCTGCTCACGCATACGCACGCCGAATCACATATCCACTCACACGGCGGGCGACCGCACTCGCATTTGCCGCCGGGAACTGATGGCACTCCGGTCTCGTGGCGTAGCCTGCTCGCGCTCGGCATCTCCGGGGGACTCTTGCCGTGCCCTTCAGCGCTTGTCGTTCTGCTCTCTGCAATCGCGCTGCACCGCGTCGGCTACGGACTTCTGCTCGTCATCGCATTCAGCATCGGACTTGCCGCGACGCTCACCGGCATCGGATTGGCATTCGTCTATGCCGGACGTTTGATGAAGCGTTCGGCGGCTTTCAGCCGCTTTCAGCATCTCGCGCGCATCATGCCGGCGGCGAGCGCATTCGTCATTATGTGCGTCGGTATCTTGATCTGTTACGAGGCGCTAATTCAGGCAGGAATAATTTCATCAACCGGGCTAGGACTGAGCGAGATTTTTGGTGGCTTATGGTCACAAGCGAAATCACTTTCGACCGCCTCGGTGCTCGTCTTCGGTTTCGGCTTGGGTCTCAAACATGCAACGGATGCTGACCATCTCGCGGCCGTCTCGACCATTGTCAGCGAGCGCAAGAGTCTGCTCAGTTCATCGCTGGTCGGCGGACTGTGGGGCATCGGCCACACCATTTCCCTGTTGGTTGCAGGAATCGCCGTCATTCTGCTCCACATCAAGATCAGCGAGCGGACGTCGCTCGTGCTTGAGTTCGGCGTGGCTATCATGCTCATCTGGCTCGGTGTAAACGCGCTTCGTAAACTCGCAAGCGGCGGCCAGCTACATCTGCACCAACACCATCACGGCAATCACATGCACACGCATCCACATATCCACAATGAGCTTGATAAGCATGTTGGTTCGCCTGAAGCGGATCAGCACAAGCACCACGGTTTCCGGCTTGGCTCTCAGCTTAATAAGCGTCCGCTTTTTGTGGGGATGGTACATGGACTTGCGGGCAGCGCGGCGCTGATGCTGTTAGTGCTTTCTACCATCTCGACGCCGCTCGTCGGGTTGATCTACATCGTTGTCTTCGGCATCGGTTCGATTGGCGGGATGATGTTGATGAGCACATTGGTCGGTCTGCCTGTACACCTAACGGCAACCCGCTTCACCGGCGCGCATACGGCGATGCGTGGTCTAGCGGGGCTGTTCAGCTTGTGCTTCGGCCTATTTATGGCCTACGAGATCGGCTTCGTTGATGGTTTGTTTCGCTAGCGAATGTCTAAGCATCTCTTTGCCGAAGGCGAACATTATGGCGGTCTGCTCGCGCTGAGGAAGAAGATGCTGAGACAGGAAGGTTACGTTTGAATTGTAACCCCTATCAGAACTAACAACCGCCTTGGGAAGAAAAATGAACGTTCTTGGGAAAGGAAGAAAGCTTATGAAACAAAGCACCAAACTGATCACTGGCTGCCTTTTGATGGCAGGTCTCGTTGGCAGTGTCTGGTTTCTCGGAACTGTCCAAGCTGTCAACACCGCAAAAAGTAGTACAGACGACAACTCTCGACCTCCTGTGCTGCGCGCTCGTGCGATCCTTCGTGGCGCTCCAGGTTCCGGCATCGCAGGCGTGGTCACTTTCACGCAGCGGAGAGGAAACTCGCCCGAGCCGGGGGTTGATGTCGTCGCAAGAGTCACCGGCCCGACGCGATCTTTGCAACCCGGCCGCCACGGAATGCATGTTCATGAGGTCGCGCGGTGCGAACCTCCCGCCTTTGAAAGCGCTGGCGGACACTTTGATCCCGGCCCGTTCGGTAATTCAACTCCCGTAGACCTTAATCACCCGTTCCACATGGGCGACATTCCCAATCTCATAGTCAGTCAGGTCGGCAATTTTAGCGTAGGAAGTCTCAGACACCGAACGAGCCGCATTACGCTCTCAGATGGTCCGGTCAGTGTGTTCGATGAGGACGGCAGCGCGATTCTTGTGCATTTGAACGAAGACCGAGGGGAACCCGGCGTGACGGGCGCATCGGGTGGCGCCCGAATCGCCTGCGGCGTCATTGAGCAGACCTCCGCCAAAGACAGCGACGATGATGACATGGACGACCTAAGCAACTAGGTGCTTCTTAAACTTTGCTGTTCTAATCTTTTGACATCTAAGAAAGGAGATTTCCACATGGCAGAGCATGAACACACACATACGCACGATGGAGTCACGCATACGCATGAACACTCGCACACGGATCCGAATCACCAGCATACGCATTCCGATGAAGGTGAAACTCACACGCACGAACATACTCACGGAGAGGTAACGCACTCACATCCGCACACGCATGACGGGCCTCACCAGCATGAGCATGATGAGCAGCAGCAATGAGGTTATAGCTTTGTAATTCCATCAGGTGCGTTGATAAGTCGAGCGTAAAAACGTTAGCTACTTGCGGTAGCGACGGGTATACATAATCAACGGACATCAACGCACCTTCAATCCATTCACCCTGGATTGAACGTAAGTTGGATGAAACGAATCTTTACCGATCCCTTATGCAATCCTTGTTCAGTTTTTACATTTCTCATCTACCCTTAACCTTTGTTATTCGTGATGATCAAGCTCCGATGTCAAACTTTTTAATGTCTATGCGTGCCACGAATTTACCAATCATGCGAACGGCTGAGTTTCTTATTAAAGCGAGTGGTCAATGAGCGATTTATTACGATTCGGCGTGAGCATCGAAGATGATTTATTGCAGAGTTTCGATCAATTGATTGCGGGACGAGGCTACGCGACTCGCTCCGAGGCGCTGCGCGATTTGATTCGCGATGCGCTGGTTGGAGGGCGGCTTGAAAAGCAACAAGAAGCGACGGAGGTTTTGGGTAGCCTCACGCTGGTCTATGATCATCATGCGCATGAACTGGCCGAGAAGATGAGTGGAATCCAACATGGGTCTCACGAGATGGTCGTGTCAGTCTTACATGTGCATGTCAGCCACGATGACTGTATGGAGGTGATTGTGCTGCGCGGACAGGCGGGCAAGGTTCGCAAGCTGGCTGACGCACTGCTCAGCCTAAAGGGCGTCAAACATGGCAAACTCTTTATCACGCTTCCCGCTCAGGTCATCAGTGAGCGCGCGGCCTCTGCCCATTCACACAACGGTTCGCACGCAGATAAACAGGAGCATTCGCACAGTCACGGTAAACAGGATGCTCGCCACCGCAGTGGCTAAAAAGCTGCGCGTAACAGGTCAAGTTCGGCGGTGGTCTCTAATTCTCTGAAGCATGGTTTTTCTTCTCCTGTCCGTGACACGAAACTGGAAAGAGTGCTACCGCCGTAGTACTACGTGACGAAGACAGAGCTTAAGTTTGTTGTTATCAAACAGCGCTTTTCCATAGAAGAGAGCTGTGGAATGAAACCCGCCGCGCTTTTACATGTCGGTAGTTGCGTTGATTTTTCAGGAGCAAAGTGATGCAGAAATTGTCAGCAGTGGTTTTCAGTTTAGCGCTTTTCATTTGCCCAACTACGATGGCGCAATCACCCGGACAGTCCAGCCAATCTAGCAAGCCGCAGTCGCATGCGGCAACAGACACGCGCCTTGTCTCCGGCACCATCGTCTCTCAGCAAAACGAGTTGGTAACTAAAGTGACTGTGATTGCGCTCTTCGCATCGGGTGAACAGCGAACAACAAGCGACGCCGAAGGAAGCTTTAGCCTGACCGTCCCACGTGAACCTGTGACGCTCAAGTTTGAGGGAAAGAACATCACTTCTATTGAAAGAACAATCAGCGCGGACGAGGCAACAGAGAATCTGCAAATCAAAGTTGACTTCATTGTCCAGCCGATCCATGAAAGCGTGGTGATTGTCGCAACACAACTCGAACCAGCGATTGAGCGTCGCAACGATGCGATCTACAAAAACACCTTGTTTGGGAGAGATGATCAACTTCTCTTAACCTTGAACGGCGGCATCAACGCCGGGCAGCACGAAGGTGGCGGCAAGTCTCTAGAGGTGCGCCGCTTCGGTTATAACCTTGATCACGGCGGAGTCAACGGAGGACTCAAGATACTGGTGGATGACATTCAGCAGAACCAGGGAACGCAGGGACACGGGCAAGGTTACCTCGGCTCGTTGAAAAGCTTGACGCCTGAGCTCGTCGAAGAAGTGGACATCATCAACGGACCGTTCAGCGCACAGTACGGAGACTTTTCAGGTTTGGGAGTGGTACACATCCGCCAGAAAGAGTCTCTCCCACATCCGTTAACCCTGCGTTTGCAGGGGGGTTCGTTCAACACCTTTCGGACATTCGTCGCCTACAGCCCTGAGTTGACGAACGCTGCTTCATTCATCGCCTACGAAGGCTCGCGCAGCGATGGACCGTTTCAGAATCCGTTGCGCTACCGGCGAGACAACTTAACGGGTAACTACACACGGCGTTTGGGCGAGCGTGAGGCACTTGGCTTCAAGCTCAACGTCGCCCGCAATAACTTCTTTTCATCCGGGCAGATCCCTTTGGATGAAGTTGCGGCGGGACGCCTTGATCGCTTCGGCTTCATTGATCCGGATAACGGAGGGCGTGTGCGCAGCGGCACGCTCGGAGCCTACTATCGCAAGGAAGATATCAAGGGAAACATCTTCAAACTCGATGGCTTCGTGTCGCGCTCGCTGTTTGATCTGTTCTCCAACTTCACCTTTTTCATGACCGACGAAGAGTTCGGCGATGAGATTCAGCAGCATGATTCACGCCTGCAGGAAGGAGTCACGGCTCAGTATCTTCATCCGTACCAACTCTTCGGGCAGCAAGCGTTGTTCATTGCGGGCGGTAACTTTCACGATAATCAAATCAACGTCGGCCTCTATCCTTCCATTGGTCGCAATCCCAACAGGGCGGCGATCACCCGCAGCAACTTAAACGATTGCGGAGGCTCTAACAATCCGGATGTTCCCGGCCTTCCCGACGACTCCG
Organism: Pyrinomonadaceae bacterium; assembly: GCA_013812565.1. GTDB lineage: Bacteria > Acidobacteriota > Blastocatellia > Pyrinomonadales > Pyrinomonadaceae > JACCTF01. Next base: position 5,128 of record JACCTF010001088.1, read on the forward strand.
ATACGCCCTGCTTCCTTCTCACCGACGCCCGCGCCCATGTGACGAATGCCGCCGGATACGTGCAACAAGGGATTGATCTCTTTCGGGGTCGCGTGCATCTCGAAGGAGGTTTGCGCTACGACTACTTCCGCTTCCGCGTTGATGACATCGCCCAACCAACTTTTTCCGGTGTCCGAGGCGGTGCGCGCTTTCAACCGAAAGCCACCATCTCCTATACGCCTTCGGATCGTGTTCCGGCCACCTTCTATTTCAACTACGGTCGGGGCATCGCAAGCCAAGACGCGCGGGGCGTTGTCCGCGACCTGTCAGGACCCACCATCTCTACCACAGACTTCTACCAACTGGGCACCTCTCACAACACGAAACGGTTCTCCTTGAGCACGGATCTATTCCTTATCGACCAATCTAACCAGCAGGTGTACATCCCCGACGATGGCAGCATCGAGTTTGCCGGTCCCTCTCGCACCTATGGCTTCGAAGCGAAGACTTCCGTACAGATCAATCGCTATCTAGCATTAAGCGGAGGCCTCACGCAGGTCAGCAACGCCTTCTACCGCGGCACACGCCCAAGAATCTATGTTGATAGCGCGCCGCATACGGTGGCGAACGCCGGCTTGACATTCTCAGGTTACCGCGGCTTTACAAGCGCGCTTCGCTACCGCCACATCAGCAACTACCGTCTGGACGGCGAAGATGCTTCGATCCGCGCAGCCGGGCACGACGTCTTGGATTTTAGCCTTGCCAAGCGAATCCGCTCCTGGACCAGCTTCAACCTGTCAATCGACAACCTGACGAACAAGCGTTACTTCGAGACGCAAAACTACTTCGAGTCGCGCCTGCGGTCGGGCGATGAAGTCACCTCGCGCATCCACGGAACGCCCGGCTACCCGTTCGGTGTCACTGTAGGCTTCACATTCCACCTGTTTGGTGAGAAGTAGCGGAACGCTCCACGCCAAGTTATTTTTGTAACTTACTACCACCGCCTAGAGGTATGCGACTGGAAATTACGTTAAGGCTTTCGCACAATATGGACATCAATTGTTATTGTTCGCTGCGACGAAGCCGTCTCGACGGAAGCAATTACATTACCAGCACTACCCTCTCTTCTTGCTGATCCTTACCAAATCTTTACACAAACCTTATCCTATTCTTACATTCCTCAACTACCATTGTTTCATAAGCTTTTGTTTATGGGACTTGCGGCAGCGGCAGGTCGGCGCAATTCTGATGTGATTACAGCGCATTGACTTTCATGACCCTCAAGCTGTGGCAAGTGTTCATCACCTTGTTGTAGGCGAAGTTTAACAGTAATCGAAGTAAGGATGAATGTAACGTTGGCAGACCAACGCAACTAATAGATGATTGCTCTTATAATCGGCACAGTTATTAACTGCTGAATAACTTTCTTGCAATTCCTCAGAACGAATAAGGGCGGTGCAAGTGGTACGTCGATACATTGATGTCGGTAGCGAAAGCGCTACTCGAATCCTTGTGCAACTGCGTTTTTCGCAATCACCTGAATCATGACATTCTGTTTCTTGGAATAAAAATAGAGACGGCGCGGTTTACCAACAACAAGCGGAAGCAAACTGTGTTAACCGACCTCGACTGCAAGATTAGCAATGGAAGGAAGGGGCAACCATGTCAGCAGAAGCGGTTCCTTACGGGCGCGTAACGCAGCGTCCGCCGGCGGTCAAAGAAATTCACATCCTGTGGATCACAGCCGGACTGAGTTGCGACGGCGATACGATTTCGATCACCGCCGCGACGCAGCCGAGCATCGAGGATGTCATCCTGGGAGCGATCCCGGGACTCCCGAAAGTCCATTTGCACAACCCTGTCTTAGCTTATGAAGTCGGCGACGACTTTATGAAGTACTGGTACAGGGCGGAGCAGGGGTTGATTGACCCGTTCGTCCTTGTCGTCGAGGGTTCGATCCCGAACGAGAAGATCAACGGCGAAGGCTACTGGGCTGCGCTCGGAACCGATGCGATGACGGGGCAGCCGATCACGACTAACGAGTGGATCGATCGTCTCGCACCGAAAGCTCTTGGCATTGTCGCCTGCGGAACCTGCGCCACGTACGGCGGCATTCACGCGATGGAAGGGAACCCCACCGGCGCGATGGGACTAGCGGATTACCTGGGGTGGGACTGGCGTTCCAAAGCGGGACTGCCGATCGTGAACGTTCCGGGCTGCCCGGTGCAGCCAGATAACATGATGGAGACGTTGCTCTATCTTTTATATCAAGTGGCCGGTCTCGCGCCGCTCATCCCGCTGGATGATCAACTGCGCCCGACATGGCTGTTTGGCAAGAC
>JACCTF010001099.1 GCA_013812565.1 Pyrinomonadaceae bacterium
GCACAATGCGGCCGCCCTGATGGATGTCGAGCCGCTTCGCCGCCTCATATCGGCGCGCCGCCGTGCTTCCTAACAGCGCTTGCGGGCGCTCCCATCCGCCTTTGTTGCGGTGGCGTTGAGCGATGCAAGTGCCGACAAACAACGCGCCGGCAGCAAGGGCGATAACAATTATCGTTGTGGAGATTCTTCGCGTCATTCCAGCCTCCGATAAATCTTACCCGTGGCGGTTGCCGTGACAATCACATCATTTGCGGCAGCGATAGCCACTAACCGATCATCTTCCGTGCGCGGCGTGTAGTCGTAAGGCTCACCGGTTAGTTCCCGCTCCCAACTCTGCCCACCGTTTGTCGACTTCAACAGAAGCGGCTCGCCTTTTCGTTCACCGATCGCATAAACCACTTGCCTTGTGCTAACGATTCCGGTTAAAGCATCGGGGCTGCCGGCTTCACGGCCGGTTATTTGCCAGCGCGATTTACCCCTTATTCGCTCGTAGAGGCCACCCGCTCCAACCGCTAGTGCCGTCTCTACACCCCGCGTTGTGACGCCGTAGAGCGCCGCCTCACCCGCGTACTCCGTTTTCCATGTGCGCCCCTCGTCTTCACTTGTCCCGATGAATCCGTAGTCGCCAACGACCACGATCTGCTTTCCTTCGCGGCTTGCTCCATACAGAGTTAGCTCCCCTGCTTCCTTGATACTTGAGAACTTCCAACGGTGTACGCCCTGCCTGAGTGCGACCATCCCGCCACCGCCGACCAGCACCGAGCCGTCAGACGAAGCACCCGCCACGCCTCCAAACACGCCCTCCACCTTGCTCCACAGCCCTGTGTCTGACCACTCATAAACGGTTGTGTAACGCGATTCGTCCGTGCCGCAGCCGACGACGATCCCCTCGCCCGCGAACACGGCGACGCTTGGTATCTCGCTCGCTTCGATGGGCGGACTCCGCACTATCCGCCAACTCGCGCCGGCGTCCGCCGACGTGAGCAGCGTTCCATTTGAGGCGACGGCCACGCCCCGCGTGCCGTCATCGTTGAGATCAAGCCACACCAAATCCGGCACTACGGGTTGCTCGACCGCTTCCCATTTCGCTTGCCTGTCAACTGTTTCCTCAACTTGAAGCGGAGGTCTTTCCGGGTGCTTGAACAGGCGCGGGCCGAACACCCACACGGACAAGACGAGTGCGCCAACAGCGAGCGGCCAGGACTTCAGCCAGCGTTGTTTCAGTCGAATGCTCAGCGGTACGTTCGGTTGTTCCGGGTTAACTTTGTCTTCGTCTTCCATCTTTTTGCTTTTGCGAGTTAACTACCGCATTCACTTCCACGGCATCCGCCCGTCGGTTGTCCTGATTGATACAAGTGTTGAATCTTCCTAATCCACGCTCCGAATGATGCCTCGCCGATTGTCGCCGGCATAACGTGGAAGTGCGGCGGATCACGTCTCCCTAACCAAATGAAATCGTGCGCTCCCATGATCCGCACAATGCGCCCGGCATCTCCGCGGCTGCTCATACCCGAGACATCGACCGCGCTTCCCGCCTCATGTGGTGAACTGCCGGGACGTGCCTTTAAGTTCGGACCGGGGTTGACGTTTCTTTGCTGGCAGGTCGTGCGTAGGGCCCACGTGAAGCTGAGCGGCGCTAATCCTTCCGCGGCGATGTGGTTGATCGCTCCGACCATTCGACGGGCCACCCGACGATCCAGCGCGGGCGTCCTCGCGCCGCCGACTCCGTTCAATCGCACGCAGACCAACTCCGCGCCGCCGCTATCCAGTTCCTCATTGTCAATTGCTTTGGTGTCGCTTTGCCCATCGCGCCCGAGCGGAATGGTGGATTGGTTGCCGTTGATGTTAGCGATGCTTCCCTGCTGAGCGGCTGCGCCGATGGTGCCGTTCGTTACTCCTATCCACAGAAAGACCACCAAGCCGAAGTAGAGTACGATGACGACGACAAGGCTGATCAGCAGAATTAACAATATGCCGCCGCGCTCGTTTCCCATTACATTCCTACAACAAAGGTGA
>JACCTF010000816.1 GCA_013812565.1 Pyrinomonadaceae bacterium
ACAAACAGCAGCGTCCTCTTTGGTTTGACGGGATGCGCTGCAAAGGCACGCGCCAGCTCCAGCACTGCGACCGTGCCTGAACCATTGTCATTGGCCCCTGGATAGAGCTGGCCCTCATGCACGCCGAGGTGGTCGTAGTGAGCTGTGAGCAGCACCGTCTCCTTTTTGAGCACCGGGTCGCTGCCCTCGACCAGCCCGGCGACATTGAAGGAAGTTCCCTGCTTGCGCTCCGCGTTCAGCACCCGCATTTCGACCGTGCAGTCCGGGAGCGGCATGGACGATGGCTTAAACTGCCTGTCAATGACCTCCTGCCATTGGGCAGGCGTTTTCCCGGTGCCGGCCAGCAGCTTAGCCGCCACCGTGTCACTGACAATAAAAGCAGGAATCCGGGTTTCTTCATCGAAGGCTTGCAGCGGAGCCGAGAGGCGTGATCCTTGCCGGTCGGCAGTCGGCGGGGTAGCATCAAAAGGCCCGCGATGCTCGCGCCGGGGCTCGCTGGCCAAGAGCACGGCCACGGCGCCATGCCTCTGGGCATTGGCGTATTTCGACCAGGGGCTGCTGGCGTGACGCGTGTGGCCGGTGCCATTGAAAAGCGAGCTCGGGTCGCGCTCTTGCGGCTCATGGTCGAAGATCAGCACGACCTTCCCCGACACATCGATGGCTGCGTAATCATCGTAGCCGTACTCGGGTGCGGTGATCCCATAACCAGCGAAGACGACCGGTGCTTTGACGGTAACATCCCTGGGGAAGCCGCCGCGAAACTCGGAGCCATAGACAAACGCCTCTGTGGCTCCCCTCTGGTGCAGCTTAAGTTGCGTACCGCGGCCATCAGGCCGGTAGGCGACGAGAGGGAACTCCTGCAAGAAGGAATTTCCATTGGCCGGCTTCAGCCCGGCCTTGCGAAACTCAGCCATGATGAAGTGGGCTGTTACGTCCGCGCCGCGGTGGAGCGACAATCGGCCCTCAAGCGCCGCGGAGGTTAGAAAGTCGAGGTCGGCACGAAGACGATCAAGGCGAATCAGGTCGGTTGGCGGGATGGGGGCTGGCTGCTTGTTCATCGTTTGGCCGAGAGCAAGTGACAAGGCTGCAAAGGCGAGAACCGCGATTACGAGAATTGGTTTCATGGGTTGAACTCCTTTCCGTAGGGAAGTGATTAAGCCAGACGACAGACATCGACGAGTGGTGCTTCTATGCCAAATCTGGCAACGAGTCAAGGGAGTTTGTCGCCTTCCCAGACCGAAGGCAACAACATGTCGCAAGAGGGTGACGCCGTCGAGCAAAGCGGTTTGCAGGAGTTGAAGTGGCAAGTGACGCATACGCCTCAAGAACCCTCGGAGCGCTGGTTCGTTGTGCGCTTGTTCCATGATGGTACGCCGCTTGGTTACGGCAGCCCCATCTGGGCGCGCTGGTACTAACCGCGCGGCATCAAACCAAATTTTCCATTACACAGCAATTAAGATTCATCGCGAGCCAGTTAGAAATTTCCAATCCTATAAAGTTGAGAAGCACTGATGTTTAAACAAATTCTGCGCCGGTTCATTCTCTCATTCTGCGTTTTGATCGGTAGCGTTGCGATTGCTGCGGCACAAGATGCCGGGCAGGTTCTGCGCCTCACTGTTGGATACAACACGCTCAGGAACACGGTTTCACTGACAGCAGCGCAACGCGCAGAAGTTGAGCGTCTTGGGGAGTCGGCACGGGCTGCAAACAAGGTAGGAAAGTACGCGGAAGCGATGAAGCACCTGCACCACGCAGTAACCTTGATGCGCGGCATGGCGTGGACACCCTCACGCGCCCTTGCTGCGGCTCTCATTGTCACACCCGATGCAATCGTTCTGGAGCCGGGTCAGCAGGTGCGTGTGAAGCTCACGCAAATTTTCGCGGTTGAGGAATTGCTAAATGACAAGATTGCCGGCTCCATCGCATTGCTCAAGCTGGAAGGAGATGGAGTCATCAAAGTGCTCAAGACCCTTGATTCGGTGGATGCTGATCTGATGGCGCACCCGGTAACGACTGAAATCACGGTTCCCGATGTCGAAGACGGAAACTATCGCATGATGGTCATGCTCAAGCCCACAGGAAAAACAACTTCGGAAACAGCAGCCGCTGACAGCGGGGAAGCGAAAAAAGCCATCACGATTCACATCGAGCGTGGCCTTATCGCCAAAGTGGCTGCTGCTAAGGCCAAGTTGGCGGTGGTTAAGAACGCGCTCAATCTGAAGCGTCAGGATTCGCTGCTGGCCGCATTGCCTTCGGTTGAGTACCGCGTGCTGCTCAGCGACTTTGCAAGGACAGGTGGAGTAAGCATCGAGCGCATCAACTTCACCCGTGAGATTAGAGAAGCGGATGAAATAATTGATGCGCTAGGTAAAGGGCGCGACCCATTAGCAACTCGCCGTGGTGATTTCCGTAAAGCTTATCGCTCAGCCGAAGACAACACTTTACAGCCCTACCGCGTCTACATTCCTTCTTCTTACGACACCTCTAAAACATATCCACTTATCATCGCGCTGCACGGCATGGGCGGCGACGAGAACAGCTACTTCGATTCCTATCGCGACGGGGCGTTTAAGGTTCCCGCCGAGCAGCGCGGTTACATCGTGGCTTGTCCCAAAGGCCGCGAACCGGCGTCGATGTACCGGGGCGCCGCCGAGCGCGATGTGATGGATGTGATCGCGGAGATGAAGCGAGCTTACCGCATCGACCCGGACCGGGTTTACTTGACTGGCCATTCGATGGGCGGCTTTGGAACATGGGCAATCGCGATGAATTACCCGGATATATTTGCGGCGCTTGCGCCCGTGGCTGGCGGCGGTGATCCGTCGAGCATGTCAAAGATCAGGCACATTCCCCAGCTTGTCGTGCACGGTGACGCTGATCGCACAGTGCCGGTTATGATGTCCCGCATAATGGTCGAAGCGGCGAAAAAGCTTGGCGCTGAGGTCAAGTACCTAGAGATACCAGGCGGAGATCATACAAAAGTGGCTGTCATGACGTTCAAGGATGTCTACGACTGGTTCGACACTCACCAGCGCCAGAAGGTGAAGGGAAAAGCGGCTGGCACGGGAACTCCGTCCCGTTAACCAAGAGAGCGAACATGTCAAAAGAGGTAGTGGTCAGAAAGTAATGCTCGGTCTTTGAAATTTGCAGAGCGACTCAGTGTAATAGAAGTGATCAAACTTTTATGATAAGGAGTCGCTCCGATGAACAACCCGAGTTGCCCACACTGCGGATTATCGCCTAGCAAGAAGAACGGTCACACCCATTACGGCAAACAGAACTACCAATGCCTGAGCTGCGGGCGCCAGTTTGTTGAAGACTCGCAGCGGCTTGACCAACCAACCAGGGCATTGATCAAAAAGCTGCTGGAGCGGATCCCGCTGCGCGGTATGTGCCGCGTACTCTCCATCAGCCGAGAGTGTCTGCACTTCAAGTACGGCACGCGGCTCATAGAGGGCGTTTTAGAAGGCCTCGGCCGGCTTTGGTAGCATGTGGGTATGAGCAACCAACTCTACGAGATCGGAAAAAAGTGGGGGAGATACTCACCGCCTTAGCGCGCACTGGGGATATCACAGTAGCCCAGTCTTTTCGTAAAGCTTCCTCCTTCACACAGTTGCGAATGGAATACCGAGGCTCAAGCCCATTGATGTCAGTAGATCTCCCCGGTTTTTTTCGCTCTCAACACCTGCGTTTCAGAAGGTCAGTTTCAAACCGAATTGAATATTGCGACCGGGTGAGGCGGTCGTGATCGTGCCGAATGCCGTGTTGCCGGGGTTGATGCGTCCGGTCGTCAAGTCAAGCGTGCCCGTGCCGAAGTCGGTCGCTAAGTCGCGGAAGTTGGCGCGGTTGAAGGCGTTGAACAGGTCGGCTTGGAGTTGCGCCTTAACCCGCTCGGTGATGGCGAACCGCTTGCGCAAAGAGATGTCCCACACTTGTAGTCCCGGTCCCACCACGCTGTTTCTGCCGCTCGTGCCGCGCCTCACGTCCGGCGCTGGGGCGAAGGCGGCGGTGTTGAACCAGCCGTTGACGCCGCGTTCGCCGTTCGGCAACTTGACCTCGCCGCCGATATAGTCGGCGCGGCGCGACCCGGTCGAGGTGGCTGCCACGACGGTGAAGTTATCACCGGATTGAAGGCGCGTGATACCGCTCACCTCGTAGCCCGCAAGCAGCGCCCGCACGAATCCATTCCTGTTGCCGAAGAACGGTATCGCGTAGGTGTATGTGCCAACGAAGATGTGGCGGCGGTCGAAGTCGGCTAGCCCATAGCTGAATTTACGATTGAACGCATCTTCGCTTCCTTCGCCAAGGTCGTTCGCGTCCGTCAGCGCCTTCGACCAGGTGTAGCTGCCGGTCAGCCGCAAGTTGCCCTTGCGCTTCGTCACGTAGAGTTGCAACGCGTTGTAGCTCGAAGTCGAATCGGAGATGTACATGCGGATTTCAGAGTAGCCCTTGTAGGGACGCAGGGCGTTGGTTGCTACGCGCTGCGCGGCGGGCAGGGCGGCGTTGGCAGACAGCACATCGAACGGCACCTGGTTGATGTCCGGGCGGCGGATCAGGTGACGACCGAGATTTCCGACGTAAGCCGTCTCTAAGAAGAACCCGGCAGGCAGTTCGCGCTGAAGGCTCAAGGAATAGTTCATTGTGTAAGACGTGCCCAAGTCCGGGTCGACGGCATTGTATGTGGCAAACGGTGCAAGACCGCTGATAGGGTTCGCCAAGTTTCCGTTCTCCGACTGCGCGAGCGAGGTGTAGGGCGGGTTTTGCGAAGCGCGCTGGCTGACGCCGCCCTCGGGTGTATTGAAGTAGACGCCGAAGCCACCGCGAAGCGCCGTCCGGCTGTCGTCGAACGGCGCGAGCGCAAAGCCGACGCGTGGCGCGAAGAAGTGTCCCGCCTGATAGAGTCCGCGCGGCGCGCCTGCCGGAACGGCTAAGACTTCAGGGCTATCTTCGCCTGTCGCACCGCTTCCGGCGCGCACGAGTCCGTTGAAGCGATTGCCGGTGCCAGGTACGATGTTTCCTGTCCGTAGGTCAAGTTGCACCGCCCGCGCCGGGTTGTACAGGGCAGGATCGAAGTTGGCGATCAAGTTACTTTCAGCGTATCGCGGGGCGATATTCTGGTAGCGAAGCCCAAGTTCTAAGTTCAGCTTGCGATGCACTTTCCAACTATCCGTGAAGAAGGCTTCATTGATCGGAGTCAGAAAGTTGATGACCGGCGCGGCTTCGGCTTCTGAGTAGGTTCGGAAGTTGCCAAGCAGCGCGTCGGCGAAAGCGTTGCCGGTCGTGCGCGTGTTGCCCGCCGTGTTGAAGTTGACAATGCCGAGGTAGTAAGCCGTGACTTGATTGTCTTGAAGGTTGCTTGAGCGCACCAGCAGCACGCCAGTTTTGAAGGTGTGCTTGCCGCGTGTGATTGTCAGGTTGTCCGAAAACGAGCGGTCACCGTCGACGGTCGCAATAATTTGCGATGGACCACGAAAGAGGGCGAAGTTTTGGATGTTAACTTCCGGGATGCCTTCGGGGAAGCGACCGTCATTAAAGAGTTGCGGAAACTGGAAGCCATAAGTCCCGCGCTTCCACGTGTCGCCGAGCGGCTGCGTGTCCTGGTTAACTCGCGCAAAGTTGAACTTTGCCTCATTAATCAGCGTCGGGCTGATGAGCCACGAGTAAGAGACGAGCACGCTGTTAGCGAAACGCGGACGAACGGTCGGCGTGACCGGAACAAGTGAGTTGGTGTTGCTGCCGCGCGGGTCAAGTAGTTCGTTTGAGTCGTGCAGGTAACGACCGTAGATCGTGTGCCGGTCGTTGAAGCGGTAGTCGAGCCGCAGGATGTCCTGCCGAAAGTCAAACGGTGTATCCAACTCATAGACGGCATTGTTTGCTACCGGTCGGTCCACGTAAGAGATGGCTAACTGTTCGGCTGCATCGTAGACGCGGGCGATGGCGCGACCATCGGTGCTGATGCCGACGGGCTGACCATTCAAGCGCAGGTTAGCGACGTTACGTCCAGGTATCGGTTGCCCGGCAGCAACAGTTGCGCCGGTCGCCGGGTTTACGCCCGTGTAGCCTGTGGGCACGTTCAGCGTACCGGCGCGTCCGCTGAAGTCACCGGCGCGGTCAGCTCTTGTCGGCAAGCTGCGACGCACAGGATCAAGTGACCGGCGAATATACTTCCATTCTTGCCCGCCGAAGAAGAAGAACTTGTCTTTGATGATCGGTCCACCAAAGCTATAGCCAAAGTCGTTGAAACGTAGCTTGCGACGCGTGGGGGAAAAGAAGTTGCGGGCGTCAAGCTTATCGTTTCTGAGAAACTCGAAGGCGCTGCCGGAGAAACGGTTGCCGCCCGCGCGCGTCGTCACGTTGATGGCGGCGCCTGATTGCCTGCCGTACTCAGAAGAGAAGTTCGAGGTTTGAATCTTCACTTCCTGGATAAAGTCGATGCCGACGTTGTGTACCTGTGAGGTGCGGTTGCTCGACAAGTTGAAGCCGCCATCGACCGTCAGGTTGTTCGAGCTGCCGCGATTGCCGTTGACCGACTGCTCTGCGCTGAGTTCAGTCGTCTGCGCCACCGGATCGAACTGGTTCGCTTCGGTGAGCGGCGCGCCGGGAATAAGCGATGCAAGTTGAATGTAGTTGCGTCCGTTCAACGCGAGGTTCGTCACTTGCTCACCGTCAATCACGCGCGCCAGTTCGCCTGACGTGGTGTTTACCGTTTCGCCGACGTTGGCTGTGACCTCAACCGTCTCCGTCACTTCGCCCGGCTCTAAAGCGAAGTCCACCGTCAGACGTGCGTCGGCGGTCAAGTTGTAGTTCGTCTTCAAGGCGCGCTTGAAGCTTTGCCGTTCGGCGGCGACGTTGTAGCTGCCGACCGGTAGATTCGTTACCACGTAGAAGCCATTCTCATCAGTCGTCACCGTGCGCTCAGCGTTCGTCGCCTCGCTCGTCACCATTACGGTTGTGCCAGGCACGGCGGCTCCGGCTGCATCAGTAACGGTGCCGGATATTTGACCGACCGACACCTGCGCATTAACGACGCTAACAAGAGACAGAATGGACAGCATGTTGACGAGGTAGGAGAGACAGAGACTGATCCGAATGTGTTGGTGGTTGACGTGCATAAGACCTCCACTCAAAACAGCAAACGTATGAGATTCGGGCTGAACTTAGAACAGAATCGGGAGCACACTCGCACAACGAAAAGCAGATACTATTTGACGGTAAGCGCTTAACATTCTAGCTGATTACCGCTTGTTCGACTACGTTGCATTCTTAATTAGCACAACGCTCAGGCACGCGGTGAGAAAGCTAAAAGGGAGAAGGCATATTGCTAAACAATGCTAACCGACGGAGTAGTGATGCTGCCGCATCTGCAAATATACGGTTAGTTTGTTCTTCGAAACGATTTGTGCGTTTTGCTGCTACTGCTGCTGACCCCACACTTTCGGTGATGTGAATCCACGCGCTTTCGGCTTGATCTTTGGCGCAACGGCTTGTGCCGCCAGCGCATCGTAGCGTATGCGAAGCTGTTTTACCTTTTCTGAATTCGTCTCAGCCAGATTGCGCTTCTCAGCAGAATCATCAGCGAGATTGAACAGCTCGACACTGTCTTGCGAACTTGCGCCTCGCTTGACGCTTTCACTTTCGCTTTCATTCACTTCATCATTCTGATTGTCGCCGTTGAGGATGAGTTTCCAATCACCAACTCGAATCGCACCTGTGTTTGGCGTAGCGTTAAGCAGAATCTCTTCGTGCGGTGAAGCTTTGCCTTCGGCAATCGTCGCCCACGCATCACGTCCGTCAAGCGGCAGTCTCTGCTTGAGAGATGCGCCTGCAAGCTTGAGCAACGTCGGATACCAATCCACCATATGCAGCGGTTGATCCACGCTCGAACCGTGCTTGATGCGCCCTTCCCATGCGGCAAACGCGGCCACACGCACGCCTCCTTCGTAGAGCGTGCCCTTGCCTGCACGCAGTGCTCCGTTGTCTGTCACACGCCCCGGCGCAGGACCGCCGTTGTCACTCGAGATGATGATGAGCGTGTTTTTGCGCTGACCCTTTTCATCAAGCGCGGCGATGATCTGCCCGATTGCTTCATCCATCGCCGAGAGCATCCCGGCATACGTGCGACGTGGCTCCTTCAAAGTGGCGTATCGATTTGTGTACTTCTCCGGTACTTGATGCGGGGCATGAACAGCATTAAAGGGAACGTAGAGAAAGAATGGCTTAGTGCCCGCGTTGTCGCGAAGAAACTGGACGGCATCCTTCGCCAGCAGGTGCGTGCTGTAGCCTTCGTCATAACTGGCTTTGTCGTTGCGGTGCCAATCATGACCGCTATCGCGGTCGTGCGTGAAGTAATCTATCGCGCCGTTGTAATGACCGTACTGATGATCGAAGCCGCGTGCTGTTGGCAGGTAAGCACTTTGGAAATGTCCGAGATGCCACTTGCCGGTGATCGCCGTGACATACCCGGCTTGCTTCAAAGCCTGTGGCAGCGTGCGCTCTTCTAGCGGTAATCCGTACTGCGCCCACGGACGCACGACGCCAACCTGCAAGCCGTGGCGCATCGGGTAACGTCCGGTTAGCAAAGCCGCGCGCGTCGGCGAGCACACCGGTTGCACATAGAACTGCGCTAGCCGCGCTCCCGAAGCAGCCAGTTTGTCGAGATGCGGGGTGGCAATCTCTTTGCCGCCATTGAAACCAACGTCAGCAGAACCGAGATCATCGGCCAGGATGAAGACGATGTTCGGACGCCTCGTATTTGACTGCGACATCGCCGTAATAGACGAGATGACGATGAACAGTGTGGCTATGATGAATTGAGTTGCTATCTTTTGCGAACTGTTGTCTTGAATCTGCATTAACTTTATTCCTTTCGATTTGCGCCAAGCAGCAAACGCCATTACGACATCAAATCTTTCTGCATTCGGCTCGCTTGGCAGGCGAAGCGGCAAGGCTCTTCGACTCTTCGGTTTTGTTGACAAGATCGTACAGCTCTCTGCGGGCGAGCCATCGAAATTCATTTGCTGTTTCTTCGCTGCTTCTGAGTCGATTCCTTACCAGGCGCATTAGCGGAATTCCTCCCCGCTGGCAACGGCGCACTGACCGACTTGATCCAGTCCAGCAGATCGTCGAGAAGTTCGTCGCGCTTCGCTCTGCTTGTTTTGGCCAGATCGTTCTGCTCGCCGATGTCGGCAGCGATGTTGTAAAGCTCGACCGCAGTGTTGGTGTCGAGTTTCATTCGACCGCCATCGAGCAGCCATTCCTCGTGGTAGAGGTGAAGTTTCCAGTCACCCTTGCGGATGACGCTTACGGGACGAGTGCGAAAGATTGGGTCACGCCCGCGTATCACAGGATTGTCGAGGTATCCGGGGAAATGCCAGAAGATGGACTGCCTTTTGAGCGCGCCTTTTCCATTCAGCAACGGTAGCAGGCTTTCCCCATCTAGCGCTTTGCCTTTCAGCACGCTTGTGCTCGCCGCAGCAAGAAATGTTGGATAGAGGTCCACATTGTGAATGGGCACAGTCGAGCGCGTGCCGGGTGTCACCACGCCGAGCCAGCGAACGATGAATGGTTCGCGGATGCCTCCTTCATAATAGCCACCCTTGCTGCCGCGCAACGGCTCTTGTGATGATTGTTGCGTGCCGCCGTTGTCCGAAGTGAAAACAACCAGCGTATTCTGCTCCAGACTCAGGTCTTTCAGCTTCTTCAGCAGAACTCCTACTCCGTCATCGAGATCGTAAAGACACGCTGCGTAGAGCGCATTGCTGTGCTGGCGACCAGGTTTCTTCGCCTGAAACTTCGCTAGTGACGAAGGCCGTGCTTCCAGTGCTGTGTGAATTGCGTGGTGCGAGACGTAAGCAAAGAAAGGTTGGCTCTTGTTCTTTTCGATGAACGCAATGGCTTCGCGAGTCAACGAGTAAATGCCTTTCGGGTCTTCGGGTTCATCACGCCTCGCGTTGGGATTAGGACTGCGCGAATCGAAAACAACATCGAAGCCTTGCTCTTGCGGCGATGTGCCATCGCTACCTCCCAAATGCCACTTGCCAAAAATGCCGGTGGCGTACCCCGCGGACTTGAGTGCTTCGGCCAAGGTAACGTTCGAGGATGGTAATCCGCTCTTATTACGAATCGGGACCAGACGCATTAGGTTTTTCGGCCCGCGTTCGGTGCTGTCTACAGCGTAAACACCATGACGCGGAGTGTACTGACCTGAGAGAAGACACGCCCGGCTGGGAGCGCAGTTGCCTGCGCCGGCGTATGCCTGCGTGAAGACCATACCGTCCTTCGCCAGCCGATCAATGTTAGGCGTTTCGTAAAAGTCAGTTCCCTGATAGCCAACATCTCTCCACCCCAAGTCGTCAGCGAAGATCAAGACGATGTTTGGTCGCTGCTCTTTCCGGGTTTGCGCAGAAACCGAGATGATAAAAAGGAAGATGGGGATGAGGACTAGGATTCTCTTCATTGCAATTGCGATCTGAGAGGTCATTTGACTTCTCCTTGTTTAAGAATTCCGCTGCATGCCTGACGCCCTGACTAGCTGCTTCTTCTCACATGGCAACTTGAGGCATCGCTCAGATTTGGATTATGGAGGGATTTTATGGGTTAAAAACTTTTTGAAACACACTACTCCGTGCCCTCACCCATACTCCTCAATGAGATGGTAATCAACCATAATTTAAGGCATATTCGACTCTTGATGAACCTTTGATGATGAGCGTTGAAGCAAGGATTTTGG
>JACCTF010000004.1 GCA_013812565.1 Pyrinomonadaceae bacterium
GTGCGGGAGTTTTCATCAATCGTAAAACTCCCTGTTTCAACATCACACGCTGACGACGCGCTGGTGTCCGATAACGAATGTCCAGTGATTACCAATAGCTTTCGACCTTTACGCGAACAATCGAAGGAGTGCAGAATCTTTCAAATTACACTTCGCCGAACGGAGGGGATTATATGACGAAGCGCCACATCGTCGCTGCTGTCGATGATATGTTTTTCAGGGCCAAGATCCGCACGACGGCGGAGCATCTGGATGTAGAAGTTGATTTTGTGCGCAGCACAGATGCCGCCGTCGAGTCGGCGAAAAAGAACCGGCCCGCGCTCATCATCATTGATCTTCATTCGTCGCGGTACGACTTCGTTCAACTCGCTGAAGAATTGAAGGGCGATGACGAGTTACGCGCCGTGCCCATCCTTGGTTTCTTCTCGCATGTGGAGATAGAGTTGAAGCGCCGCGCCGAACAGGCCGGGATTGATCGTGTGCTGCCGCGCTCTGCCTTCACCAAACAACTCCCAGAGATTTTGCAGGGGGGCATATCACCTTGTTGATTTTCGCTTCAGTTATACAGTTTGGTTTGAGAAAGGAGCTTGCGCATAAAGTAAGTCTTGTGGCCGAACGGCGGCAAGCTTTGCGGTGATTAGTTCGCCCTTTGAGATAAAGAGCGCTTTGACTCCCCCATAGTCCGACTCAATTCGGTTGGCCCAGGCATCAGCAAAGGTTACTCCGGCAATCGACATGAGAATATCAACTCTCGCTGGCGGTATGCCCATCTGGTAGAAGTAGCCTTCGTGGGCGAAATCATCTTCGGTCATTCCAGCAAGCGGTGCTCCAAACTCACGTAAGACTTGAAAGATTTTCGCGGCATTCTCAGGGGAAGCTTCAATCCAGATGTCTATATCTATGGTGTAGCGCGGTTCTGCGTGTTCAGCCACGGCGTAGCCGCCGACAATGAGATATTTCCTGGTTGTCTGCTAAAGCGCTCAACACTTCTCTGAAGTCTAAGTTCACTGACATCTTTGCCCCTGATGAGATAGGAATGCTCTACTAATTCCCACACTGCCGAGAGCCTTGCCGTTGTGTCTTGAGCCTGCCAGAACTCAATATCGAAGGAGCGGTCAAGGTCCTCAATCTTTCCCTTCCGCTCCATCACGAGGCGTGGAGTTGCCAAACTCTCGCGGCTAATTGCCGCCTCCCCAAACGGAGACTCCCTGTCAGATTCTTTCTCTGTATTGGAAGTAAAGCTTTGTTCGGTGTTGTCTATGGTTTTTGCCATCTTTACTTGACCATTGCGGGAGTAATTACATCGTGTATCGCACGCACTTCAGCCACCATCTGCTCATATTGTTGAAAGGTGAGTGCCTGCGCGCCGTCGCACAGCGCTTGCTCCGGCTGGTCGTGAATTTCGACAATCAATCCATCGGCACCAACCGCAACACCAGCGCGCGCCAGCGGCGTGACCATATAGTTCTTGCCTGTCCCGTGCGACGGATCAATGATTACCGGCAGATGCGAGATGCGACGCACCGCCGGAATAGCAGCGAGGTCAAGCGTGTTGCGCGTGTGCTGTGAGAAGGTGCGTATGCCCCGTTCACACAGCACGACGTTGTAGTTGCCTTCGCTCATGATGTACTCGGCGGCGAGCAGCCACTCATCGAGCGTCGCGGCCAGGCCACGCTTCAAGAGCACCGGCAAATGTGAACGCCCAGCGCGGCGGAGCAGTGAGAAGTTCTGCATGTTGCGCGCGCCAAGTTGGATCATATCGCCATAGCGTTCAACCAGATCGATCCCCGCTTCATCCATCGCTTCGGTGACGATCTTCAAGCCGTAGACTTCACGAACTTCGGCGAGAATCTTTAAGCCTTCCTCGCCGAGACCCTGAAAAGCATAGGGCGAGGTGCGCGGCTTGTATGCGCCGCCGCGAAAGAACCGCGCGCCGCTGCGCCGCACCGCCTCAGCGATGGCGAACGCTTGCGCACGACTCTCAATCGCGCATGGCCCGGCGATGATCGCTAGTTCGTCGCCGCCGATTGCGGCATCGCCGCCAACCCGCACCACGGTCTTCTCCGGGCGAAGATCAAGCGAGATTAGTTTATAAGGTTTGCTGACACGGATCGCTTCGGCGACGCCCGGCATGTTCTCGAAACGCGAAGCATCAACCGCGCCTTGATTGCCGGTGATGCCGATCGCCGTTCGCTGAGCGCCGGGCAGCGGGTGAGCGCGCAATCCCAGTTCGGTAACAATACGCACCACCTCCATCGTCTCGCGCTCGGTGGCATCCGCTTTCATTACAATTAGCATGATCGTTAGCTGTCCTTACGTGAAGATGTCAGATGTCAGATGCCAGATGTCAGTTCTTTGCTTTTACTAGCATCTGACATCTGACATCTCGTTCTACATTCTTTCCGGAACCGTAATGCCGAGCGTGGTCAACGCTTGCGTCAACTGTCGCCGCGTGATGTCGGCAATGGTGATGAGCACATGGCGGCGCGATGCATTTTCTTCGCTGATGATCCGGTAACGGTGGTAGAAGAGGTTAAAGGCACGCGCCATCTGGAACGTGTACTTAGCGAGGTATGCCGGCTCGGCCGCCGCCGCTGACTGGGCCACCACTTCGTCAAGTCTGGCGGCAAGCATCACCAGCCCCCACAGGTCATCGCCATCCTCACCTTCGAGAACCTGCTTCATCTGCTCAAATGGATCTCTGCCGTTGATCGCTTCGCGCTTATACCACTCGGCGGCAGTAGGCTCGGAAGAATCGAGTTTGCGAAAGATAGAATTGGCGCGTACCGCCGCATATTGACAGTATGGCCCGGTCTCGCCTTCAAACGACAAGGCTTCGCGGAAGTCGAAAGCGATAACCGAGTTGCGTGTCCACTTTAGGAGAAAGTAGCGGAGCGCGCCCGTCGCGATGTGGTGCGCGACCCCCTGCTTGTCCTCGGCGGAAAGATCAGGGTGTCTGGCTTCAACTTCACGGAGCGCGTCAGCTTCGAGGCGGTCGATGAGATCATCAACTTTAACGCCGATACCTTTGCGGCCGCTCATCTCGATGAACTGACGCGCCTCATCCTCCTGGCTCAATTCGATGCCGAGTTCTCTGCACGCCGCCGGGGAAAGCGCCACCATCTCATAAGCGAGATGCACACTCGCTTCCTCGCCCACCTCGGGGGCGACGGCCGCGACGCCGCGACGCACGACGTCTTGAGTATAGGACTGGCGGGCGTCGATCACGTTGTAGATTGTTTGGCCTGATCCGAACCGGGGGTTCAGCTTTGCGTTTGTCTCATCAGTTTGAGTGCCGGTCGTGATCCAAACAATGTGCCCGTCTTCGTAGGTGTGAAATTGTTGGTAGTGAAAATCCAGACCGAGTTGGCCCAGCTTCCACAATTGGTAAGCGATGTCTTTCCCCGCATATGTGACAGTGCCGTTTGAGCGAACAATAATCTTGTCGGCTTCGTGCTCATCAGTGCCGGTATGCGCGTCGGTCGGCATCACCCAACAACCCTTGTTGCGGCCTTCGGTTTCGAAGCGAAGGGCGTTCGTCGCTTTGAGCCGGGCAAACGCTTGGTCCCAAAAGCGAAGATGCAGAATCTCGGATTCGCGCGGCAGAACGTCGTACCGGATGCCCAAGCGATTCATCGTCGCAAGATGACACCCGACGATGCGCATCGCTACATAGTCAGCTAAATCCGCTGTCGGGTTATTTCCCTTTTCAAGGGCGTGAAGCACGTCTTCGCGCAGCCGCAATCGTTCGGGATCCTCCTTGGCTTCTAAGTCGCCGTGGCGATAGAAGGAACTGACGCGCGCGTAGAGATCCCAACAAAAGTGGTCGAAAGGTTTCTCAGGAGGAAGTGACTGTTCCAGCGCGCGGACGTCTCCGAGCGTCAAGTGCTCGATATGCAGAAAGCCAACGATCACATCAGCGACTTGCACGCCCGTGTTGTCGATGTAGTTTTGCACCTCAACGCGCTCGCCCGCCGCATGAAGGATGCGCACGAAAGTATCACCGAGCACGGCGTTACGCATGTGGCCGATATGAGCGGCTTTGTTCGGGTTGATGTTGGTGTGTTCGACAATTCGCTTCGGTCGCGCAGCAGATTCTGTGGCGCTCGATTGCCCGCTCGCGGCGTCCACAAGCGCACCAACATTACGGGAGGGCTGAGGTGTCTCTATTGCTTGCGTCGTTGCGAAGCGCGCAAGGAAACCGGCCCGATCAAAGAAGACATTGATGTAGCCTGCGCCGGCAACCTCGATGCGGGCAACGCCCGGCGTCGCTTCAAGCTCTGTGCGAAGTTCTTCAGCGATCACGCGCGGGGCACGTTTGACGCCGGTCGCTTGCTTAATGCGCTTCGCGAGTTCGAACGCCGCCGGAAAAGCTAAATCGCCGAGTTCGGTGCGCGGCGGAACTTCTGCCGCTACTTGTTCAAGCTCGACACCAAACAGGGTTTGCG
>JACCTF010000021.1 GCA_013812565.1 Pyrinomonadaceae bacterium
TGGCGATGGCGTTGAGAGGTGAGATCACAGACGCGCTCAGCTTACTTGCGATAATGAACTACTGTATTCGGCAAGACCAATAAACCATCAAGCAATAAAACGAAGCAGTTTTATCAAAGCTGCACAGCAGAAACCGCCAGCTTCCATTTTTTGGAAGCTGGCGGTTTTCAGTTATATTGAGCTACTAGGCTACGCTTGCTTTAAGCTGCATAACGATCATCAACAGTTTCGGCGAAAACACGGCGACCATTGAGTGCATCGTCGATAATCTCACGTACTGCTGCAACATCCGGGTTAACGCCCATTCGTGCGCAAGCGCGCAAGTGACGCAGGATACCTTCAGTGGCAATATCACAGGCCGAACCCATCAATTTGGAAAAGCGACGGGCTTGTATATGATCAATGCCCTTTAACCGCTCTTCTAGTGCTAATTTCATATTGAGAGTCACTACTCTTCACGCTCCTTAGATTCATTGTTTGAAAGATATGTTTATCCAAATCTCAGTCGAAATTATCAACAATACCGCATAAATCTACATCGCATTTATGTAATGCTTTCCTGCACTAATCATAAACGTACAAGATGCTCTTACGGTATATAGTCACAACGAAGATCATTGTGATATTTTATAATAATGGGCATTTTAAATCATGGATCGAAAAATTGCTAGAGAAATTTTAAGTTCAGCACGCAGAACCTACTATGAAGCGTAAAAGTTAACATGCTATCGCCAGAAGCATAATAGAGGCAGGAATTCTTTGCATATTTGCGGATACTATCATCAAGGAAACGACTACTTACCGGATAGTTTAACAAATCCGGCAAACAAGATTAAATAAGTAACACAAAGATCTTTGGACTCTATATGCCTCTGCCATTGTCAAGGGATCTAGCAACAAGATAAAATCTACAGCCGTTTAGCAGGCAAAGAAAGCATCACCGCCTGCGGGCCACCGAGCGCCGAAAGCTCTACTGTGTGCGACCCGCAAGCGGGATTTGCCGCGTATATAGCATGAGGTCTGGAGCAGACTAATAGCTTATTTTTTAGGTACAACGGCGTCTTTCATTGCTTTGCCGATGCGGAACTTGAGCGTGGTTTTAGCTGGTATTTGAATGCTTTCACCGGTCTGAGGATTACGACCTTCACGTGCTTTGCGATCAGACAATACCAGCTTGCCGAAACCGGGCAGGGCGAACTCTCCGTTCTGCTTGACTTCGCGGCCCGCCAAACCAGCAAGTTCATCAAAGAACTCTTTGGCTTGCACGCGTTTCATCTCAAACTTTTCGGCAAAATGATTGACTACCTCAGATTGAGTCATACGTTTCTTTGCTACTTTGGTCGCCATAGTATGGTGTGGCACCTCCAATGAATCAGGGAAATAGAAAAAGCTAAGGATAGGACATATAACACACAGAGCCACTCTACGTCTGCAAAAAAAGCCGTATTTAGGGCGAACGCATCTAAATTTGTAGGACTTTAAGCAAATAGCTAGTAGATAATCACGCCGAACGTGATGGATAAAGTCATTTCAGTCTTTCACGTGGCATTGGCTGGCTCATCCTTCAGGTGGAGTATGTGACCAGACTTTACTGGTTCAAAGAGCGTCCATCAATTCAACTGTGATGTTCTACTAGCCGTATTTGACGGTTCCGCTTTAAAAATGATCTACGGCAAGAAGCGTCGAGGCAGCAAAAAGGGCGGCCGACAAAGCCACCCTTTAGCTCTTATATAATCGGGGCGAGAGGATTTGAACCTCCGACCCTTCGCTCCCAAAGCGAATGCTCTACCAGGCTGAGCCACGCCCCGAAATTTACGTCCAAGAGAAGTTCACTACAGAACAAACAGCAAACTCCAACGCGCATTCTAGCCAGGGGCCCGTGGAAGGTCAAGCCGAGCTTTCAGTTTAATCAAAAGTGGCGACCGAATTAGGCAGTCACATGGAGGGTCTACAGCGAGTATGACAGCGAGGTGACCAAACAATGATTGCCATCACCATCATGAAGGCACAAGATGATAATCATAAATCTGCATTACCGTTCACGGTCATTCAGTTCTCGGAGTAATGCGGATTAATGCCAATGCCGACCATGGTTGAGCGGCAAAGCAGCGGCAAGCAGCAGGGATGTTGGGTTTCGCCTGCCATGCGCATCAATCCGATAGCCGCACAAGCAAGCCGCGACGCTCAAGGCGACGCTCAAGGCAAGGATGGCGGAGAGCGGGGCGGCCTTGCGCTTGACGGAAGTCCGGTATCTCGGCTAAGAGTTCAAGCAGGACAGGACACGGTTCTGTCATGTAGTCTCACCTCATTGTGGTTATTGCAAACCTGTGGGGTGAGACTACTTTATATCTGCTGCTTTCTTCAACCGAAAACTTAATGACCCTGATTACCGTGCGTTCCTCTTGGCAGCTACGCTAAACATTACTTATATTACCGATATTAGCTCTCAAAATAACGATCAAGGTTAACAACATGAGAAGTTCCTGCTTGAATCACGTCGCAGAAAGAATAATCATGGCTTACTCTAAATTTCGTCCCGGCAAGCTTCTATTGTGCACCGCAATGCTCGCCGCAACGGTGTTTGCGCAAGCTACTGCACCAAGGCAAAACCCTAACGCCGCACCGCCGAAGAAGATCAACGCGCGCCCCGCTGCGCCGCCGACAAAGACGACAGAACCAGCGGCTGAACCGTTCGATACCGCCTCAGTGGCACAGATGGCTTCGGAGTGCGTGCGTATGGAAACAGAGGCGGGTGTCATCGAGATCGAGATGCTTGCCGAAGCCGCGCCAAACACCGTGCGTAACTTCCTTAACCTCGCTGCGACAGGTGGTTTTGATACAACGTACTTTCACCGCATCGTTAAAAACTTTGTGGTGCAGGGCGGCAACCTCGCGACGCGAGGCACGATGACTCCCGCGCTTGCGCAGAGATTGCGACGCACCGTTCCCGATGAACCAAACTACGTCAAACATGTGCGTGGCATCGTCTCAATGGCGCGCTCGGATCAACCTAACAGCGCGACGACCAGCTTCTTCATTCTGGTCGGTGATGCGCCGCATCTAGATAACAAGTTCGCTGCATTCGGTCGCGTCCGGCGTGGTTTAGAAGTAGCAGACGAAATGAACAGTGCGCCCGCTGAGGGCGAGAAGCCGACGAAGCCTGTCCAACTCATCCGGGCGACAACTGCGCCCTGTGCCCAAGCTGCCGCCAATCGTTGACCACCTAACGGGTTCATGCATAGCCGCTATTTCATTTGAATTCCATAGTTCACAAAATTGGACAGTCTCCTAAAAAATGGAAGAAAGCCCTCCTCTTTGTCTCAGAGTTTTCAGTTAAGTCATTTATTAATAACAAATGTTTTCGCAGTGTAAAAGGGAACGCTCTTTGCGTGATAATTACTGCCTCCAAAAAGTAGCATCGCAAAAGAAGATATAAACATTCATCGCTATAGCTTCCCATGCGCTTCGGCTGTTTGTTAGGCGTCACAACATACCTTTAGTAAGCGCGGAGTTATAGACTCAACTCATAGCTCCCATCAATCCTGATTCCTGACGAAGGAGAAGTATCAATGAGTTCACACACCCTTACCAAACGGGTTATGTCACCCTTATTGCTCACACTGCTGTTTGCGATTACGGCGTTTGGGCAGACAAGCGCCAGCATCAGCGGCGAAGTGCAGGACGCAAGCGGCGGCGCGGTGCCCGGCGCAAGAGTTGTCATTGCCGAACCCACCCGAAGCCAGCAGTTTGAAACAACCACCAGCGGAGAAGGGACTTTCACTTTTCCGACCCTCCAGCCCGGCACCTACACGCTCACAATTGAGGCGCAAGGCTTCAAGCAGTTAGTCAAGAGCGGCATCGTCATCAACGTTGCCGACCGTCAGTCAGCCGGAACGCTGGCCCTCGAACCCGGTGAAGTCACGACGACGGTTGAGGTTGTCGCTGACGCCGCCGAGTTGCTGATCAAAACCGAGAGCGGCGAACAAAGTAATATCATCACGGGTCAGCAGGTTCGTGACATCGCGCTCAACGGCCGCAACTATCTTGATCTGGTAAAAATCACTCCGGGTGTGGTCAGCACCGTTAATGCTCAGGTCGCCGGGCCTGGCGGCTTGGGCAGCTTCAGCATCAACGGCACACGCACTAATCAACACAACCTAACGATTGACGGATCAACCAACGTTGACACAGGCTCGAACGGTACGCAGCACGTCGCCCTCAACCTGGATACCATCGCTGAGTTCAAGATTCTCACCTCGAACTACCAAGCTGAGTACGGCCGTTCGGGTGGTGGCGACATCAAGATCGTGACGCGCGGCGGCACGAACGAGTTTCACGGAACAGGCTATCTCTTCCACCGCCACGAAGGTTTAAATGCAAACGACTTCCGGCGAAATTCTCAGGGCACCAGAGCTAACGGAGTTCAATTAGCCGAGCGACCTCTCTATCGCTACAACTATTACGGATATAACGTCGGCGGTCCGATCCGTCTGCCGCGTTTTGGCGAGGGCGGCCCGCTCTACACAAAACTTCAGGATCGCCTTTTCTTCTTCTTCGCGCAGGAGTTTCAAAAACAGTTAGTACCCGGTGGTGAGCGCGCGAACCGCGTGCCGACAGCGGCCGAGTTAGCTGGTGATTTCACCAATACGACAGAAGGCACCAGTGCCGGAGCTCGGGTCATCATTCGAGATCCTTTGACAGGCCAGCCATTTCCGGGCAATCGAATCCCCACCAATCGCATTAACCCGAACGGTCAGGCGATCCTCAGATTGTTCAACCGATTTGAGAATGATCCGGCGAGTTTGTCGAATCCAAGTTTCAGAACCAACCAGCGGTCTCAGTTTAGTACGAGCTATCCGCGCCGCGAAGAGACGATCCGCATTGACTATAACGTTACCGACAACACGCGCATCTTTGGTCGCTACACGCAGGACATCGACTCGCAGTCGCTACCCTATGGCCTCGGCTGGACATCAGGACAAAACTTCCCGCTGACGCCGACGATCTTTCAGCAACCGGCTAAAAACGCTTCGCTCAATATCACGTCAACTCTGTCGCCGACGATGACCAATGAGTTTATCTTCGGTCCCAGCCAAAACAAACTGAGTCTTGATCCGGTAGACCCGAATGCCGCGACACTGGCCGGTATTGGTCTTAACTTCCGCACACCGTTCCCGTATTCTCCAGCTCAGTTCATCAACATCGAGTTCAGGGGCACTCCCGGTCAGAGCTTCGCTGAAATCACAGATTACAGCCAGTTCCCCTACCGGAACTCCAACACGACCTTCGATTTTGTTGACAACCTCAGCAAAGTGATCGGAACGCACACGATGAAGGCGGGAATCTTTGTGCAACGCAGCCGTAAAGATCAATCGGCGGGCGACTCGATCAGGGTTCGGTTCGACAACAATGTGAACAATCCGTTCAATGCGGGCCATCCGTATGCCAACGCCCTGCTCGGTAACTTTGATTCCTTCAGACAAGGCCAGGCGGGCATCTATCAAGGGAAATATCGTTCGACTAATGTTGAATGGTTTGTGCAGGACAACTGGAAGGCGACCAACCGCCTGACGCTCGACTATGGTTTGCGGTTTAACTGGATTGCGCCGCAATACGACGAGCGAAACCAAGATTCATACTTCAATCCTGCGCTCTACGATCCTTCCAAAGCCGTGAGGCTTTACCGGAGAGACGTGTCGGGTAGTGCCATTGATCCGGCCAATCCATCCACGCTGTTGCCTGGTTTCCTGATCGGACGTATCGTGCCTGGATCAGGCGATCCATTCAACGGTTTGGGTTTAACATCCAAAAGCTACTTCCGGGGTGGCATCAAGAACCGTGGCATTCAGTACGGCCCGTCGGTTGGATTTGCTTATGATGTTTTCGGTGACGCGAAAACGGTCCTGCGTGGCGGCTACCGCATCGGCTACGACCGGGTTTCAGGTAACACCCTAATTTTCCCGGCGGTCGGCAATCCGCCATCGAACCTCAACCCCACGTTCAACTTCGGTAACCTGGAGACGGTCGGAACAGGCTCAGGCCCAATCGCGCTTGGCACAACCGGCGTCGTCGGCGCTGACCCTGAAGGTCACGTGCCGAACGTTCAGAGCTACAGCCTTCAGGTTCAACGGGAAGTGGGCTTCATCGACTCAGTCGTTAGTGTCGCCTATGTTGGGACACTATCGAGCCATCTGTCACAGGTGCGCAATCTCAACTACATCCCGTACGGGGCAACATTCCAAAGGCAGAACCAAGACCCAGCGGCACGGGTAGGTGGTAACTTAGTATTTGCCAACGGCGTGATACCGGAAGAAGAGCCTGGACTACCTGATGTCTATCGTCAGGCCAATCTTAGATTCAGCGGTCGTTATGCACTTCCTGTGCAGTTCCTGCGCCGCTATCCCGGTTACGATGACATCGCTTACCGAGAGGGCGCTGGTTCATCCAACTATCACTCGATGCAAGTGACCTTGCAGCGCCGCTTCAATCGCGGACTGACTTACGGGTTGGCTTACACCTGGTCCAAAGCGATGGGCACGGCCGCCGGCGATGGTGACTTCACCAACCCGATTGACACGCGCGGCTATGACTATCGCCGGTTGTTCTTCGACCGGACTCATGTCATGACCATCAACTACGTCTGGAACTTGCCCAAGTTGAGCACACGCATTGGGGATAATCTCCTGACACGCGCGCTCTTCGATAATTGGGAACTTTCAGGCATCACCCAGTTCGCCACCGGCGAACCTGCTGAGGTCACCTTGGGAATTCCCAATGTCAACTTGAACCAGCGAATCACCGGCTCGTACACCGAGGGGCCGCGCATCATCGTGACCGGCGATCCGCAACCGAGTTCCGACCGCGAAGCCGGATTCGACTTCACGGCTTTCCGGCTTCCTGAAATTGGAAGTATGGGACGAGGATCACGCACCTACCTCAATCGTCCGGGCATCAACAACACCGATCTCTCGGTCTTCAAAAACTTCCCATTCGCCGGGGAGGGAACGCGCTACCTGCAACTCCGAGTTGAGATGTTTAATGTCTTTAACCACCCGCAGTTCAACGATTTCAATCGTGGCCTGACATTTGAAATCGCCCCTGATTTCTCGAACTACCGAGAGCGCCAGCAGGCATCGGCCTCAACTATTCGCGGTGTTCGTGGGGGGCAATTCTCGGCAGCGGCAGGTCGTCTCGGCAACGGTGTCGGCGAATACAACAGCCAACCGGGTTACGTTAACGCCAGCCGCGTTATTCAGCTCGGGATCAAGCTGTACTTCTAGCTCGATTTGATTGGAAGAACGCTAACAACTTCGGGGGCTTGCAAGTATCTTGCGGCCCCCTTTTTTGATAAGCTTGCGGCCTGCAACCGAAGCGGTGTCTGACGGAGGTATGTTTATGCGCTGCACCATCATGACCAGCCTGCTGCTTACTTCCTTATTACTATCTTCAATCTCGAACGTTGCGGCTGGGTCGCTTCAAGCCGGGTTTCTGATTTACGGAAAAGTAAGCTTGCCGAACGGCCGCCCGGCGAGCCGTGTCACGGTGAAGATCAACGGTTTGACCGGACTCGAACGCCAAACTCAAACCGACGATCAAGGCTCATATCAATTCCCCTCGATGCCAGGCGGGCGCTATAGCCTGAAAGCAACTAACCCACAAGATGCATCGCTCTTCAGTGATCCGGTTGAGGCTGATACCGGCCGCAGCGTCGTCGGAAGCCGGATAATGGTTCACCTCTACATGCGTTCATCACCAGCAAGCGCGAAGGGAAATAACAAACCCGCCGTGCTCTCGGTGGTTGAGGCCACACAGCGCGTGCCGAAAGATGCGCGCAAGGCGTATGAGCATGGACTCAAGTTCAGGGAAGATAAGAAACTTGATCGCGCGATGACCAGCTTTGATGAGGCCGTTCGATTCTACCCTGATTACTTTCAGGCGCTGGCGGCCCGAGGCGATCTTCATATCAGCACCGGCAAAATCGCGGAAGCAAGCGAAGACTTTGACCAGGCGTTAAAGTTCAACGAAGCTTACGGTCCGGCGCTGCGCGGAGCCGGATTCTGTAAACTTCAACAGCAACAGTTTAACGAAGCGGCACGCTACCTCGTGCGCGCGCTTGAGACGGACGCAAACGATGCCGGCTCGCATCTCTACCTCGGCATCACGCTCATCGCTTTGAATCAAAGCGAACTAGCTAAGGAAGCGTTTCAACAAGCGCTTAAAATTGATGCTGAGGCGGCGATGACGGCGCATATTTACATGGCCGACATTCATGCCCGCAACCGCCGATTCAAAGCAGCCGCCGACGAATTACAGATTTATCTTAAGGCGCGTCCGAAAGCGCCGAATGCTGATAAATTAAAGACTATGGAAGCTGACTTCCGCGCCCGCTCAACTGCGCAGCAGAAATAAATACCTCATTATGCAAACAAACGGTCAGTTCTCGATTTTATGACAGTAGTTTTTCTCGCACTCATAATTACGTGGTCGAATAGTTTTCAGCAACCGTCCGACCTTGTAGCCAAATTCAACCACGCCGTCGAGCTTCAACAGCAGGGCGCTTTGAAAGAAGCGGCTGCTGAATACAGATCATTACTCACTGCACACCCAAGCTATGCGGAGGCTCACGCGAATCTGGGGGTCGTGTTAGCGCAGTTGGGACAATACGAGGCGGCCAGCGCTTCTTATGAAGCGGCGCTTCGTCTTGCTCCACGCCTTACGCCTATTCTCCTCAATCTAGGTATCGCGCACTTCCGTGCAGGACGATTTGATCAAGCTGTTACAATTCTCGAGCGCTTTCTCACCCACGCTCCGGATCATGTTCAAGCACGGCAACTGCTTGGCCTCTCGTTAGTGGAACTTGGCCGCAACGATGCTGCCATCGCACAACTCGAAAAGACGATAGGCGTAGCGAGTGATGATCCGGCGGTTCTCTACGGTCTCGGCATTTCATACCTGCGGCAGCAATACCCCGGAGTAAATGAGATCATCGAGCGTCTCGCGAAGCTTCCGACCGGACTCGCCGCGTCGCATCTGTTGCGTGGGCAAACCCTTCTCGGACGTTTCGAGTTTGAGCGCGCCGTGGCCGAGTTTGAAGCAGCCGCCAAACTGAACCCTGACCTTCCACGTCTGCCGTATTCGCTCGGCCTTGCTTACCTTAAACTGGGTCGCAACAAAGAGGCCATCGCAGCTTTTGAAAGCGAGCTGCGCCGCACGCCGCAAGACTTTTCGACGCTCTACTACCTCGCTTATCTGCATGAGGCTAACGAAGATTTAGCGGCTTCACGCTCAAAGCTTGACGCGGCGCTCAAGCTGGAATCGCAATCACCCGAGGCCAACGCATTGCTCGGCAAGATTCTAGTTAAGCAAGGCAAGGCAACCGAAGCGCTCATTCCGCTTGAGGCAGCAACAGCAAAAGACCCTGCTGATCCGGAGAAACGGTTTCTACTTGCGCGCGTTTATCAACAGCTTGGCCGTCGCATGGATGCGGCCCGCGAGTTCGCTGAAGTCCAACGCCTCAAGGCTCTGCAACTAAAGAACGACCGCGCACGCACGCCGAAATAGTAGGCAGTGGGTGGTGCCTACTGCCCACTGTTTCTGTTTTTTCCTTCGATGATCGTGACAACGCGGTCAACCGGCAGCTTCGCTAACTTTTCGACCGCACCGCTGGGCCAGCGGATAGTGACTGTCTCGACTGTGGTCGCTGTTCCCAAGCCGAAGTGCAATCTCCGATCCGAGTGTGAGATATAACTGTCTCCGCTCCGCACCTCATCAACCTGAGTTAATCTTCCGGCTGTTAAGGAAACTTTTGCGCCGACCGCGTTACGGTTCGACTTTGTTCCGATCAATCGCAATTTAATCCAGTGGCCCGCTTTCGCGCCGCCATCGTTGCGCAGCAAACTGGGCGGTCCATCGAGTTCATTGACGACCACATCCGTGTCACCATCTTCATCATAATCGCCGAAAGCCGCACCACGTGAAGCACGATCCTCCATCAATGCTGCGCCCGTTGACGAAGCAATTTCAGCAAAGGTTCCGTCGCGAAGGTTGCGGTAGAGAAGCTTACGCTGCCTGTACGTGCCGCCTGGAAAAGCTCCTTCGATCTGCGGATAGACGTGGCCGTTGACAACCAGCAGATCAAGCCAGCCGTCGTTGTCATAATCAAAAAGCTTTGTGCCCCAACCGACATACGGCAAGCTCACGTCGGCGGTTCGTGTCTGGCGGGAAACGTCCGCGAAGTTTCCATCAGTATTTTGGCGTAGGAAAAGATTGTATTGATCGGCGAAGGTTGTGGTCACAAGGTCTAAGCGTCCGTCGCGGTCATAATCGCCGACTGTCAATCCCATGTTTCCCAGTTCTGTACCGTTCTCGTCAACGGCGATTCCAAGCAAAAATCCCTCTTCGGTAAACGTGCCGTCACGGTTGTTGCGATAAGCATAGTTTGGCGTTGCGTCGTTAGCGACCACCACGTCCGGCCATCCATCATCGTTTAGATCAGTCCACATCACGCCGAGGCCGTAGTGGCCGCTCGCATCGTCAACCTTTGCAGCCTTCGAGACATCGGTGAACGTTCCATCGGCGTTGTTGCGGTAGAGCGCGTCGCCCGCACCAGGCAGTCCGCGCGGCCCACACTGCACGGGGACGCCGCGATACTGACACAGTTTGCCTTTGCCGAACTGTGGCAAATCATCGAGCTTGAAATCAACATAGTTTGTCACGAACAGATCAAGGTCGCCGTCTAGGTCATAGTCGCCCCAGGCCGAGCCGGTCGAGAAGCGTGTGTCGCCGACACCGGCCTGTGCCGTCACATCCTCAAAGCGTCCATCACCTTGATTGCGGTAAAGGCGATTCGGACCAAAGCAAGTGACATACAGATCATCGTCTCCGTCGTTGTCATAATCGGCGACTGAGACGCCCATCGCCCAACCCGGATCGGCGACGCGGGCCTTTATCGCGACATCTTCAAAGCGATTGTTTCCCAAATTGCGATAGAGAGCGGCAGGCGGTCTGGCTCGCTTCGCCAGCGCCGCCTCAACCGTGTAGGAGTTGAGTAGATAAATGTCGAGACGGCCATCATTATCGAAGTCGAAGAAAGCGACGCCACCACCCATACTCTCAACGATGTATTTTTTATGGGGGGATGAAACGTTAACAAAGCTGATGCCCGCTTCTTTAATGGTGTCCGTGAAGGTTACCTGCGGAAGACTGATCGCGGGTTGCTTCTGGCTGCCGCGCAAGGAAAGGGGGAGACCCGTGAGCATAGATAAAACGATCAAGATGAATCCAAACGGCTTCCGACTATTCTTCATCGAAATGAAAATTCCTTTTCGCTTGCAAACCACAGCAAATTTTATAAAGCCTTATAAACGATGAGCGCGGAACGATGTTGTGCTCATCGTTCCGCGCTTTGCTGTACAGCGAATAATTGGGACTACTTGATTTCGACCTCAATCACGCGCACCGGTTTCTTCCCCATGTTGATTGCTTCGTGTGTCACGTTCGCTTCACGAAAGCCGGGCGCGCCGGGTTTCAAATCAGCCGTTTCAGTTTTTCCATCGGGGTATTTGAACTGTAGTTTGCCTCCATCAACGGGAACGCCTACGTGCGCATACTTATGTGTGTGCATCCCCGGCTGGCGGTCGCCCGGCATGAATATCGCTTCCTTGACCACCACTCGATCATTCTCCAGCACAACCCGGCTGCTGTTACGCTCGGCTGCTGATACACCGCTCATCCAGTGCATTGCTCCGAGTGTAGACGCAATGCCGACAATCAAACCTGCGGCGAAACCTGCCACTATAGTTTTTCTCATAAGGGGAAGTTCCTCCGGTTAAATTTGTGAGTAAGGGGTAGGACGCAGGAATACGCTGCTGATGCTTGTAAGAATCTCGGCATTACCGTAGCCAGGACTTGTACTGAGCTTCTTCCACTCCGGATCAGCCACAAATGTGCCCCAGTTCTTATCGCGCACCGCCATGTTTTCAAAGGTGAGCATATATGTGAGGTTCGGCATCCGTGGCCCGATCAAAGTTTCGCCGAAGAAGACGGGTTGCAAGCCGGTCTTGCGGAAGATGCTGATCTCGCCGATATTGAACATCTCGATCTTCTTTTTGTTGGCGGTCTCGTTGTGGCTTTCATACGTGCGAAGCTCGAAGATGCGCGACTTGTTTCCGGCGGCTGCGGCGGGCACTTCCATTTGCGGCATACCACTGAAGGCAACCATCAGAGAGCTTTCCATACGAACATACGCGGGATCAGTCGAAGGTATGTTGATAAACGAAGTTCCGGCTTTTTGGTACTCAGCGTCAGCCGCGAGGCGCGCCGCAGTCATGTGAATCGACTCAGGGGATTTGTGCGGGATCAGCGCGTAGAGGGTCGGGCTGTCGGGGCCGATCATCACACTAAAGACCCCGACCGGCCCGCTACCCTGACGCTTCATGGCGGGCAGCCAAACTTCGCGGAGAAAGCCGTTGATCGCGTTCTCCTTGCCGAAACGCAAGTGGTAGAGTCTTAATTCGTAATACTCCGGCTTTGATCCGTCGCTTTGATTGTTTGAAGGATTCACGTAAGTGGTGGAAGTGTTCGAAGCGGCATTTGTTGCGACCATCCCGGCAGCGAGGTACGAAGCTCCTGCTGCCGATGATGCCAGAAAATTTCGTCTTTTCATGTTCCTCTTGTCGGTTGTGAACTAATATATGGTGCTAGCTCGAAAAAAGCCACAACCCGCACCAACCGTTTACATGAGCCACTTATCTTTAGGAGAAGCTACAAGTTTGCTTATAAGTTAGTCGCGGCTTTGGTGCCGGGTATCGTGTTACCCGCCCCGGCATATGCCCTATCGCTGCTATCATCTTCGATTCGTACCGCTTTATAGCCGCCCTTTGTCTGGAAGTAGGCATAGAGAGCGCCGAAGGCGACGATCAACACGATAGGCGCGAAGGTAACATACCGGAGTGCCTTCGCCGGACCGTATATGTCAAATATTCTTCCGACGTAAGGCAGCACAAAGTACATCGCAGCCGTCGCCATCGTGCCGATGATGCCGAGCGCCAGCGCGCCACCTCTAGGGAACTGCTCGCTGGTGACGCCAAGCATTGTGGGCCAGAAGTAGCAAATCCCGGTAGCGAACACGGTCGCGGCGGCAAACGCGGTAACCGCGGTGTTTGCGTAACTAAGTGAGAACAACCCGATTGTTGCCAGAATAGCGGATAGAACCAGCAATCCGACCGGCGAGATTCGATGGGCAATGGGTCCGGCAAAGAATCTCATCACGAACATAAAAGCGCTGATGTAACCGAGAACGAGCGTGCCCGAGGTGTTAGCTGTCTGCCGCAGCACAGACTCCATATATTGGTTTGGACCAAACTCGGTTGTCGCCGTCAGAACCATGCACAAACACAGAAAGACGAACATCGGGCGCATAACATCGCGGAACATTTGGCCGTTTGAAATGCCCGAGGCGACTCTCTCAGTGGGCGGAAACTTCTGACCCAGTATTAACAATCCATACCCGATCACCGGAAGAAGGATGACAGCCATCTTCACCTTCCACGCCCCGGGTCCGGCAATTTGCGTGATGGTGAACGCGAGAAGAGTTCCGATGATAATCCCCGCAGGCCACCAGGCATGCAGTATGTTGAGTTTGTTGGTTTTGTCCTCAGCATAGATCGTGGCTATCAACGGGTTGATGACCGCCTCGACAAGACCATGCGCACAACCCGTCATGATCGCCGCTCCCCACAAAATATTGTAGCTTGGAGCAAAGATCGTGAGCGCGATGCCTCCGAGGTGCAGCAGACATGCCAGCAACAAAAGCGTCCTCATGCCTATCGCGTCGCATAAGGGGCTGCCTATTAGGATGAATGCCGCGAAGCCGAGAAAGTGGATCCCGGCGATGGCCCCGATGCGTTCCATAGTTTCGCTGAAGTTGCTGCTCAGAGCCAGCATCGTATCGGCGCGAATCGAGAAAACCATTGCCGCCGTCACCAGCGCAAGGCAACTTGCGATGAACAATCGCCGTCGTTGACTGTCAGATATAAGAACGCTTTGCGGTGAGATTCGCTCTGTGCTCAAGGGTCAGGCCTCCTTAAAAACAGTGATGAGTGATGGGGTGACGAGTGATAAGCAACAAGCAAGAAGCTTTGACCTTGTCACTCGTCACTCCTCATTGTCGTTACGCTTGGTGTTCGGGATGTGTGCAGCCCTTGAACTCTTTCAGGTAAGCGTTGCCCTGATACTTAAGGTCTTTGTGGATACCGACCTCCGAGGTGTAGTAACCGTCGATGGTGAGGTTCTTGATGGAGCGGAAGAAGCGCTCTTCAGGCGTCTGATCTTTCGCCGCTTTGCGCTCGTTCTTGCTGATCTCGGTCAGCAGTTCGGTCTGTTG